>NZ_JBEZKZ010000017.1:0-110007 GCF_040651895.1 Streptomyces sp. NPDC048352 | reverse complement strand
TCGGCGTCAAGCTCACCACCCTGCGCCCCGAGCAGGCCGCGTACATCGGCGTCCAGGTCGAAGGCCCGTACAAGCCCGACCACTACCGCTACTGAGCACGCCGGAACGGAGTGGCAACAAGGTGATCACCATCGAACCCACGGACGAGACGGACGCGCTGACCACCGTCACCGTGATCGGCACCGGGCTGATCGGGACCTCCATCGGCCTCGCGCTCACCCAGCACGGTGTCCGCGTCCATCTCCAGGACGTCCACGCGGAGTCGGTACGGATCGCCGAGGCCAGGGGGGCGGGCACCGCGCTCGCCCCCGAGCGCCGGACGGACCTGGCGGTCATCGCCGTGCCCCCGCACAGCGTGAACGCCACTCTGGCCGACGCGCAACGACGCCGGATCGCCCGCCACTACACGGACGTGGCCAGTGTCAAGGCGTCGCTCCCGGCCGCCGGGGCGGGCTCCGGCTGGGATGCCTCCCGCTTCGTCGGGGGGCATCCCATCGCCGGGCGGGAGCACCCCGGCCCGGGAGCGGCCCGCAGCGACCTGTTCCAGGCCAAGCCGTGGATCCTGACCCCCAGCGCGGACACCTCGCGGGCGACGACCGCCACCGCCCGCCGGCTGATCGGCCTGTGCGGGGCGGACGCGGTGACGATGCAGGCGGAGGCGCACGACCGCGCCATCGCGGTGACCTCCCACCTGCCCCACCTGGTCAGCAGTCTGATGGCGCGGATGCTGCGGTCCTACGACCAGCGGGCGCTGGGACTGTCCGGCTCCGGGCTGCGCGACTTCACCAGGATCGCGGCCGGCGACCCCGAGCTGTGGACCGACATCCTCGGTTCCAACGCCACCGCGGTGCTCGGCGCCCTGGAGAGCCTGCAGCACGACCTGGAAATGACCAGGCGCGTCCTGCGCGCGCTGGCCGGAGCCTCGGAGGCCGGCGTCTCGGACGTCCCGGCCTACCGCGAGCTGCTGCGCCGGCTGCTGGAGGAGGGCAGGGCGGGGCAGCTGCTGATTCCGCAGAAGTACGGGGCGGCGGGCCGCGCGTACGACAAGCTGCAGGTCCTCCTCACGGACCGCGAGGGCGAACTCGCCCGGCTGCTGGCCGATGTGAGCGAGCTGAACGTGAACGTCGAGGACCTCTGGATCGAGGACTCCGCGGACTCCCCCGTCGGCCTGGCCGTTCTCTCGGTCGACGCGAGCGTGACCCCCGCGCTGTCGGACTGGCTGGAGGAGCGCGACTGGGCCGTGTTGAGGGAATCCCTCTCGGCGGGTCCGGTGTCCGAGCCGGTCTGAGCCGGGCCCCCGAGGGGGGCGGCCGGGCAGGGGAGAGCGGGGCGTGAGCCGTCAGCCGGCGGTGAGCGCCCCGTTCGCCGTTTGCGCCCGGCCCGCCTGTCCCGGCATGCCCTGCGTCAGCTCCTGGAGCAGGTAGCCGCGGCCCCACGCCGTGCTGATGCCCAGTCCCAGGGGGGCGATGCGCCGGCGTATCCGCATCATGTGCAGGTCGAGCGCGTTGCGGCTGGCCCGGGAAGCGTCCGTCAGATGCGCGAGCGACTCCCTGGCGACCAGTGACCCGTAGTTGCGCACGAGCTCGGCGACGATGGCGACCTCCGTGGGAGAGAGCACCACCGAGCCGCCGTCGAACTGCAGCTCCCCGTCCACGCCGAGGGTCGGGACGCGGTAGGTGCCGGCCTTGGCGCGCAGCGCCATGACCCGCGCCTCGAGGTCTTCTCTGCTGACCGGGGCCCTGACCCAGTCCTCTCGGAGGTCCGCTGTCAGCGGCGGCGTCGCGCCGTTCTCCACGAGAAGGATCCGCAGGGCTCCGAGTTCCCTGCACTTCTCCCGCTTCGCCGTTTCCAGCGGCCAGCGGACGATCCTCACCTTGTCCTTGTCCGGGGTGGTCGACATGAGGTCCTCTGCGGTGCGGCATGACGGAGGCCCGTGCAGCGGCCCGACCTCCGCCTGAGGGCGGGACCGGGCCGCTGCACGGGCCGTTGACTACTTGGTGGCGATGATGACGCCGTGGGGGGTCCAGCCCGGGAACTCGATCCGCTCGAAGGACTCGGGGTTGAAGCCGGCCTTCGTCAGGGACTCCTCGTAGGTGGCCCAGGAGTAGATCATCCCGCCCTCGGCCGGCAGCGCGGCGAAGTAGACGCTGTCGAGCGCCGCCACGACCGGGCCGTCACCCTCGTCGTTGGACATCGAGTTGAAGATGATCACCCGGCCGCCCTCCGGCAGGGCGTGGTAGGCCTTGCGCAGCAGCGCGGTGTTCTCCTCGGGGGTCCAGATGACGAGCTGGTGGGCGAACATCACCGTGTCGTAGCCGGTGGGGAACTCGTCCGCGTGCATGTCGCCCGGCTTGACCGTGATCCGGTCGCTGAGGCCGGCCTCGGCGATCTTCTTCTCGGTCAGCGGGGCGGTCGGCGGGATCTCCAGGATGCCCGCCTCGATGTGCGGGTTGGCCTGGGCCAGCGCGATCGAGTTGACGGCGTCGCCGCCGCCGCAGTCGAGCAGCTTGGAGGTGCCGGACAGGTCCAGGACCTCCACCAGGTGCTGGTTGGCCAGCTCCGACCAGGACCGCATGTACTTGTAGAAGACCTGCTCCATGTGCGGGTTCTCGTTGAGGCGGTGGTACAGGTCGCGGCCGGAGCCGCGCACCCGGCGCAGACCGACGTTGCTGTTGGCGCGCAGCGACTCGGTGAAGTCGATCTGGCCCTCGTAGCAGACGTACTGCTCGAAGCCGACGGTGTCCTTGAAGCGCTGCCAGTCGTCCGTCTTGAGGAGCTCGGCCAGGACGGTGGCGAGCTGGTAGCGGCCGTCCTCGACGGTGAGCATACCGAGCGACGTGGCACCCAGCAGGAGGATGTCGTTGGCGCGGTCGGCCAGGCCGAGCTCGGCGCCGATCTGCGCCTTGGTCAGGCCGGGCTTGTTCTCCAGCAGCTCGAAGAGGTTGAGCTCGCAGGCCGCGTTCAGGTACTGGAAGGCGGAGGCGCCGAAGAGGATCCAGGCCAGCCCGTCCATGTCCAGGGGGGCCTTGCCGGTCGGGGGGCCGCCGACGAGGTTCTGGGCCGCGGAGGTGTTGTCGAGGGTGACGGTCATGGTGCTGTTTCTCCTTGTGTGGTGGTGCGGGGTCAGGCGGCGGGGGCGGGGGTGGGACCGGCCCATACCGTCTCTATGTGTGCGAGGCATGCGCTGCGCGGACCGTCGAAGCCCGCCGACCGCCAGCCGGCGGGAACGGGGCGGTCCTGCGGCCAGATCGAGTACTGGCCGGCGTCGTTGACTACGACCGCGCAGGGGACGAGGTCGTCTTCGCCCAGGAAAGTGGCCAACCGGGTCACTCCTTTCGTTTTCATGCCGGCCCTTCCCGGACCGGAAGGTGCACCGTCCGTACGACGAGCGAGGCGTTGCCCCAGGTGTCCACGTCGAGGGCGGCCGCCGGGCTGATGTGCTCCGGGATCCCGGCGGTGGGATCGGTGCCCGGAGCCGCCGCGAGCTTCTGCGGCAGTCCGTCGATCCGGTCGAGAACCCGCAGCCGGGTCGCTTCGGACGACGGAAGTTCGAGTTCGACCCGGATGCCCGAGTCGGGTACGGCGTGCAGCCACAGCTCCCAGCTGTCGTCCTCGGCCGGTGCGGCGGAGGCGGGCTCGGACCACGCGCCGTCCTCGACGCGCCAGCGGCGCACTGCGCCTCCGACGACGGCGAGGGACAGTTGGCGGGCGCCGCGCGGCGAGCGCAGCCGGAGCAGCAGGCGGCGCCGGCCGGCCTCGCCGGCCCCGTCCTCCAGCACGGTCACCTCGGGTGCCGGCAGGTCGAGCCGCGGGGCCGGGGCGTACAGGAAGTCCCGCTCCCAGCCGGGGAAGTGCTCCGGCAGGCGGCCCTTGGCGGGCTGTTCGCCGAGGAAGGCGCGGGTCCGCTCCGAGGCGGACTCGTCACTGCTGATCCACAGCGCCTGGGAGCGCTCCGGGTCGAGGAGGTGGCTCAGGGTCTCCGGCGGGGGAGCGCCCTTCCCGCGCCGCAGGAAGCGCCGCGCCGCCACCCCGCCGGCCAGCAGCAAGCCCGCGGCCGCGGTGGCCCTGCGGGCGCGGCGGGGCAGCTCGGCCAGGGCCGGGGCGGCCAGTTCGCCGCAGAGCTGCAGGGCGACGACAGCGGTACCGGCCAGGCGCGGGGTGAGCCCCTTGAAGAGGAGCCGGGACAGCGGGACGAGCAGGGCGGCGGCCGGGGCGGCCGCTGCCGCGGCGCCCATCGCGTGGCGTACGGAGGGGGCCGGGCCCGCACCGGTCGCGGGGGCTGCCGGCCGTTCGGAGCCGAGCAGCCACAGCCCGGCGCCCGCGCCGGCCAGCGGCCAGGTCGTCAGGTAGCTTCCGCCCGGCAGTCCCGCGGCGAGCGCGGCCGAGGCGGCCGCCAGCGGCAGGGCGGCCGCGGCGGTGCGGGCCGTGGCCGCCGTACGGTCGCCCGGCCCCGCGAGGACCGCGGCGCAGGCGAGCCCGGCGACCGCGGCGTAGATGTCGCCGGAGCCGTGGAAGTCGCCGTGCCGGCGGAACTCGGGGGCCAGCTTGCCCATGGCTGCGGTGAACACCGTGCCGGCGGCCGCGCCGGCGGCGATCCGGCCGGCCAGCAGGGCCCCGGTGCCACCCAGCCGACGGCCGGTCAGGCCGCCCTTGCGCAGGGCGTGCCCGAGGCCGCCCGCGCACAGCAGGCCGGCCGCGACGGTGAGCGGGACGACGGCCTTGCCGGGGACGCGGACCAGGTGCCCGCGTCCCAGGGGGAAGAAGACCGCGTCCTCGCCGCCGAGTTCGGCCAGGTCGGCGGAGCCGAGGCGGCGGGTGAGCGCCAGGGCGAGCTCGCCCTGGTGCTGGAGGGCCGAGGGGTCCACGTGGTCGATGTCGTCGAGGGGCCCGTGGTAGGCGGCGAACCCGCCGATGTGGGCGAAGTTGAGTCCCGGGATGCCCTGTTCCTTGACGAGGGCGAAGTCGGTGGCGTTGGGCATGCGCCGGTAGATGGCGTCGAAGAGGGAGCTGGCGAACACGGGCACGCCCGTGCGGGCCAGTTCCTCCAGCATGGGCCCGTTGCCCGGACCGGCCTCGAACATCAGCACGGGGCCTTCGGTGCCGCGTGCCTCGAAGTTGAAGGCCACGCCCACCGTCTTCGCCAGCGGGTGCCGGTCGAAGAAGGCACGGGCGCCGAGCAGCCCCGCCTCCTCGCCGTCGGTGAACACCACCAGGACGTCGTTGACGGGCTGTTCGCCCTCGGCGCGGAGCGCGCGGAGCGCCTCCAGCAGCGCGGCCACCGGAACGCCCGCGTCGCTGGCCCCCGGGCCCTGGGACACCGAGTCGTAGTGCGTCATCAGCAGCATGGCGTGCCCGGGCACCGAGCCCGGCAGCCGGCCGATGACGTTGCGCACCACTCCGCCGGTCAGGTACCGCGGCCCGTAGGGCGTGGGCCCCAGGTCGTGGCCGGCGACGGCCTCTTGGACCTGTGTCTCGAAGCCCAGGTCCTTCAGTTCGGCGAGCAGGTAGTCGCGGACCAGGGCAGCGGCCGGCGAGCCGACCGGGTGGGGCTCCCCCGCCACCGCCCGGACGTGGCGCATGGCGCGCTCGGCGGAGAACTGCTCCTGGGGAGCGCTGTCCGGGCGGGGTCGCGGCGAGGTGAGCGAGGTGGCGGCGTACGCCGCCGCGGCGCAGGCCGCGGCGGCCGGTCCGTAGCGGGCCAGGCTCCTGCGCAGGGCGTCGGCACCGCGGTTCACGAAGGGTCTCCCTCAGGTGTGGCGGGCTGCTCGGGAAGCGAGCTGAGCCGGATCTTGCGGAACTGCCCGATGACGCCGACGGCGGACCGTGACGAACCCTGCGCCGCCAGCAGGCTGGGCGACTGGTCCCCGACGAAGTGGTCGCACACACCGATGTGGGAGTCGTAGGCCTCCCCGAGTGCCGCCCGGAACGCGGCGGGCCGCACGGATCCCCGGGCCGCCAGCCACTCCCAGGCCTCACGGGAGCGGGCGAGTTCCTTGATCAGGACCTCGTGGTCGCGCCAGTGCAGGCCGCTCATCTTCGGGGGTGCGACGGGAGGCATGAGGGTGGGGCGGATCTGCTGGTTGTACTGTTCCCGGTTGGCGTCGCCGGCGTAGAGCAGTGCTCCCTGGCAGCCGCGCATCAGCGCCTCCGCGGCGGCGGCCGAGGCCTCCGCCCCGGGCAGGTCGCCGCGGGCCGCGCTGTCGCGCATGCAGGCCGTGGCGAGCGCGCAGCCCTGTGCGAGGACCATGAAGACGTGGTGTCCGCGCACCCACCGGCGCAGGGCGTCCTGGTGGACGGGCGGGCCCGGCGGGGCG
This sequence comes from Streptomyces sp. NPDC048352, assembly GCF_040651895.1. Lineage (NCBI taxonomy): Bacteria > Bacillati > Actinomycetota > Actinomycetes > Kitasatosporales > Streptomycetaceae > Streptomyces > Streptomyces sp. NPDC048352. The sequence goes on along the minus strand of NZ_JBEZKZ010000017.1, from coordinate 103,693 downwards.
ACGGCCGGGACGGGCCGGGGCCGGGGCGCGCTGTGCGGGTCGGCGAGCCAGTCGAGCAGCGCGTCGAACCCGCCGAGGAGGCGCTCCCAGGCCGGCTCGTCCAGATGGGAGCCGCGGTCCGCGGCGACTTCGAGGATCCCGACGAGCGCGGCGAGGGCCGCGTCCACGAGGAGCTCGGTCACCGGTCCGCGGGTGCGCACGATCCCGAAGGCCAGGTCGTTGTCCCGGTTGGCCTCGGACTCCGCCGGATCGTCGCCGACCGGGACGGTGCCGGCCGGGGCCAGGGCCGCTCGGGTCTGCCTGACCTGCGCGAGCAGCGCGTCGAGGTCGGTCCGGGCGCCCGGGCGGGCGAGGCCGCGCACGGCCTCACCCGCCCGGGCCGCCGCGGCGGCCCGGACCTCGTCGAGCGTGCCGGGCAGCTCCTCGGGCCGTCCCATGCGGAAGGGCACGGTGGCCACCTGGGCCACGTAGTCGGGCTGGCCCTCGGGGTGGACGGCGGTGTCGGCCGGCGCCGTCATCGTGCCTCCAGCGTGGCGGCCGGGTCGTCGTGGACGACGTCCGCGGGCGCCGGCATGAAGCCGGTGCGCACCAGGTAGTCCATGACGGCGTGGGCGTCGGCCTCGGTGGTCGGCGGGCAGGCGATGTCGCTGCCGGCCAGCATGCGCAGGGTCTCGGCGCATTCGAGGGCGGGCTGGACCTCGTCCATGTACTTGGGGTCGAGGGCCCGGTGCGGTTCGGCCTCCGCGTCCTTGATGAGGGGCACGAGCGGGTACAGCAGGTGGCTGGGGCCGACTCCGAGGGCCCGTCGCCTGCCCTCCTCGAAGGGCACGATGTCGAACTCGTACCCGTAGCCCTTGATCCAGTCGCAGAAGGTGCGCAGGGGCACGGGCGCCGGGTTGAAGAGGTGGTAGAAGCCGGCGAGCGCTTCCCTCTTGCCGGAGATGTGCACGATGGCGGAGGCCACGTAGTCGACCGGGATGACGTCGAAGATGCGGGGGTAGTCGGGCAGGATGCGCATGGGCAGGAAGCCGCGGAGCGCGACCAGCAGGTAGTCGATGGTCTGGGTGGCGCCGTTCTTCGTGTGGCCGAGGATGAGGCCGGGGCGGAAAACGGTGACCGGGATGCCGCGGCGGCGGGCCTCGTCCACGACCTTCTCCGCCACCCACTTGCTGCCGGTGTAGCCGGCCGGAACGCCGACCGCCGAGTGCAGCGGCGCGTCGTTCTCCAGGAACGGGCGGGGCATGTGCGTGGCGAGCAGGGTGTCGATGGTGGACACGTGGTGGACGGCCTTGAGCCGGGTGGTGCACGCCAGCTCCAGCACCCGCTGGGTGCCGCCCACGTTGGCGGCCTTGAGCGCGGAGTAGGGGTACACGAAGTTGACGAGCGCACCGTTGTGGTAGATCACGTCCACGGTGGCGGCCAGGTCGTCCCACTGCTCCTGCGTCAGGCCCAGGCGCGGCTCGGCCAGGTCGCCGGTGACGGCCGAGACCCGGTGGAGCTGGTCCTCGACGTCGATCTCGTAGAGGGCGAAGCCCTCCTTCAGACGTTCGAGCGCGTGCTCCTCGTCGCGGGCCCGGCACAGGGCCACGACTTCCGCGTCGGTGCGGCGCAGCAGCTGCTCGACCAGGTGCAGGCCCAGGTAGCCGGTGGCGCCGGTGAGGAAGACGCGCCGCGGGTTCTCCCAGTCGGCCTCGGGCAGTCCCTCGGGGCTGATGGAGGGGTCGAGGGTGCCGTCGCCCTCCAGGGTGGCGGCGTGCTTGCGGCCCAGGACGCCGGCCAGGCCCTCCCGGCGGTAGACCTCGATCGTCTCGGAGACGCCGGCCACGGTGGGCGTACGGAAGAACTCGTGCAGCGGGATCTCGACGTCGTGCTTGCGGCCCAGCAGGGAGGCCAGCTTCGCCAGGATGAGCGAGGTGCCGCCGATGTCGAAGAAGTCGGCGTGGATGTCGATGTCCGGGAGGCGCAGCACCGAGGCGAAGGCCTCGGCGACGGAGCGCTCCAGCGCGTTGCGCGGCTCGGCGGGCCCGTCCTGGCCGGCGGCGGGCGCGGCGGTCTGCCGGGCCAGCAGTTCGGCGACGCCCCGGCGGTCGGTCTTGCCGTTAGGGGTGAGCGGCAGCTCGTCCAGCACCGCGAACCGGTCGGGCACCAGGTAGCCGGGCAGCTCGTCGGCGAGAGCCGAGCGGACCTGCTCGACGGACGGGCCGTCGCCGTCGGCGACCAGGGCGGCCGCCAGACGGGCGTTCTCGGTGCCCGCGTCCAGGGCCACCACGGCAGCGTCGCGGATGCCGGCCACGGCCTTCAGCACCGACTCGACCTCGGAGAGCTCGACGCGGTGGCCGCGGATCTTGACCTGGTCGTCGACGCGCCCCAGGAACTGGATGGATCCGTCGGGGAGCCTGCGGCCCAGGTCACCGGTGCGGTAGAGGATGCCGCCCGCGGCGTCGGACGCCTGCGCGAACGGGTCGGGCAGGAAGCGGACGGCCGTCAGCGCCGGCCGGTCGTGGTAGCCGAGGGCGACTCCCGCGCCGGTGACGACGATCTCGCCGGGGACGCCCTCCGGTACGGGCCGCAGCTCGGCGTCCACGACGTGCACCGCCGTGTTGGACACCGCGCGCCCGATCGGCACCGGAACCGTACGGTCGCCGCGCGGCACGCGGTGGCCGGTGGCATCGATGGTGGCCTCGGTCGGGCCGTAGAGGTTGGCGACCTCGGCGGACCAGGTCGATTCGACGGCCTCCAGCAGGGTGTCGGTGAGGGGTTCGCCGCCGCTGAGTACCAGGCGGATGCGGGTGCAGGTGCCCGCCTCGCGGTGGTCGACCAGCAGGGACAGCAGGGAGGGAACACCGCCGAGAACGGTGACCTGGCGCTCGCGCAGCGTCGAGATCATCTCGCCGGGGTCCTTCATCTGCTCCTCGGTGGCGAGGACGATCGAGGCGCCGGTGGCGAGCGGCCAGAACGTCGCCCAGACGGAGGGGTCGAAGCAGAAGCTGTGGTTGTGCAGCACCCGGTCGTCTTCGGTGAGCCGCCAGTTCGCCTGCCGCCAGGCGATGTTGTTGACGACGCTGGAGTGGCGCACGACGACGCCCTTGGGGCGGCCGGTCGTGCCGGAGGTGTAGATGAGGTAGGCGGCGGCGTCGGCGGGGACCCGGTCGGGGCGGCGCGCGCCGCCGTTCGCGGCGGCGCCGGACAGCTCGTCCAGCAGCAGCGCGGGGACGCCGAGGTCGCCGAGCAGCTGCACGGAGCTCTCGGTGATCACCATCGAGGGCCGTGAGTCGGAGAGCAGGTAGCGCACCCGCTCCTCGGGGTAGGCGGCGTCGACGGGCACGAAGGCCGCGCCGGCGGCGAGCACCGCGAGCAGTGCCGTGACCGTGGAGGGGCCGCGGCGCAGCCACACCGCGACGCGGTCGCCCGGGCGCACCCCGCGCGAGGCCAGTTCGTCGGCCAGGCGTGTGGCGTCCGCCCACAGCTGGGCGTACGTGACCTGGCTGTCGCCCTGCCGCAGCGCGACGGCCTCCGGCGTGGCGGCGGCCTGGGCCTCCACGAGGTCGACGAGCGAGCGGGGGTCGGCCGCGGTCCGCTCACCGCGGCCGGCCTCCAGGGCGAGTCGGGCGCCCTCGGCGTCGAGCAGCGGTACGACGGCGCCGGTGACCTCCGGGGAGCCGCCGGGCAGGATCGCCTCGAGGACCGCGGTGAGCTGGTTGCCCAGCGCGCGCACCCGCTCCTCCGAGTACAGCTGGACGTCGTAGTCGATCTGTGCGAGGACCAGGCCCGGCAGGAGGCGGACGGTCACCTCCAGGTCGTACTCGGTGCCGGAGGCGCAGCCGCCGACCTGTCGGCCGGTGCCCAGGGCGCCGCCGAGCGGTTCACGGGCGTCGACGGCCCGCACGACGCTCTGCGCGTACGGGGTGCGGCTGAGGTCCCGGCGGGGCGGGGCCACTTCGAGGAGATGGGCGAGCGGCACGTCCACGGCGGGGGCGCGCAGCTGTCCCCTGACGGCGGCGAACAGGTCCGACAGCGGTGCCTCGGCCGCGTCGTCGACACGGATCAGGCGCAGGGTGTCGAGCGGGCCGACGACCTTGGCCGACTCCGCGCCGCGGGCGGTGCGGACACCGCACACGGCGGCGCCGGTGGCCTGGGAGCGCATGAGGACCACGAGCCAGGCGGCGGCGACCGCGGCGTCCCAGTCGGCGGCCTCGGCGGCCTCGGCGGCGCGCGACGCGAGGGCGAGCGGCAGCGGCAGTGCCAGGGAGGCGTAGGAGTTCCCCTTGATCTCGGGGCGCGGGCCGTAGCCGGGGATCTCGGTGGCGGCGGGGCGGGCCAGTTCCTCGGCCCAGCCGGTCACCGCGTCCGCGAGACCGGGCTCGGCAAGACGCTCGCGCTCCGCCGTGAGGGCGGCCTCCAGGGCGTCCGGAGCGCCCGCAGTGCTTTCCGCGTCGTCGTCCGCGTCGCCCAGCAGTTCGGCGACGAGCAGGTCCAGCGAGGTCGCGTCGAGGACGAGCCGGTGCCCGGCGAGGACCAGTTCGGCGGCGCCCCCGTCGGCCGAGCTCAGCAGCAGGGCGCGCAGCAGCGGTCCGTGGCCGAGGGAGAACTCCTCCTCGACCAGGTGGCGGATGTGCTCCTCGGTCCGCGCGGGATCCGTGGACTCGGGCGCGTTCACCGTGCGCAGTGCGACCTCGGCGAAGGGCTGGACCAGGCGCACGGGCCGCCCGGCGACTTCGACGAACACGCTGCGCAGCGCCTCGTGGCGGGAGACCAGGGAGGCCAGGCGCAGTTGGAGCCGTGCGGCGTCCGGAACCCCCTTGAGGCGGTACCGGCCGGTGACGACGGCCCAGGAGCCGCCGGCGATCCCGCCGAGCAGCCACAGGCGGCGTTGCTCCACGGACAACGGGGTGGCCGATTCCGCTCCGCGCTCTTCGAGTACGCGGTGCAGGGTGTCGGTGAACGTCTCAGTGGAATCGTGCCGGGTCACGGCGAAACCTCCAGGGGAACGGGGTCGGAGCCGAGGACGGGGGCGGAGCGGCGGACCGTGGGGAAGTCCCATCCGTCGTCGTCGGCCGTACGGCCCTCGGGCAAGGGCTCTGCGGTCTGCTCCGCACGCCCGTTTGGGTCTTGGGGTGGTGTCTGGTTCGCGGCGCCGCTCAGCTGGCCGACGGTTCCGGCGAGGCGCGCGACCGTCGGTTCCATGAAGAACTCGGCCACGGGAACGCGGGCGCCGAGGTCGCGTTCGATGCGCTGGAGCAGGTCGGCGGCGAGCAGCGAGTGGCCGCCGAGGCCGAAGAAGTCCTCGTGGACGCCGACTTCGGGAACGTCGAGGAGTTCGCACCACAGTGCGGCGACGGCCCGTTCCGCTTCGGTCGAGGGGGCGACGCGCTCGCTGCCGCCCTCCAGGCGCCGGCCGGTGCCCGCCAGGGCACGGCGGTCGATCTTGCCGTTGGGGTTGAGCGGGATGGCCGGCACGGCGTACAGCTCGGACGGCAGCATGGACGCGGGCAGCACCTCGGAGAGCGCCTGCCGCAGCCGGGCCGCTTGTCCGGCCGTGTCGAGGGCGCCGTGGTCGGCGACGAGGTAGCCGGCGATGCGGGCGTTGCCGCGCGGGTCGAGCACGGTCGCCGCGGCGTCCCGCACTCCGGGCAGGCCGCGCAACGCGCTCTCGACCTCACCCAGTTCGATGCGGTGGCCGCGGACCTTGACCTGTTCGTCGACACGGCCGACGAACTCGATCAGCCCGTCGGAGCGCAGGCGTACGACGTCACCGGTGCGGTAGAGCCGCTCGCCGGGATGGCTCGGGTCGGGCACGAACCGGGCGGCGGTGCGTTCCGGGTCGTCGAGGTAGCCGAGCGCGACTCCGGGCCCGCCGATGAGGAGTTCACCGCAGACGCCGGGCGGTACGGGGCGCAGGTGCGCGTCGGCCACCAGGACGCGGGTGCCCGGGATGGGGCGGCCGATGGTGACGGGTTCCCCCGGGCGGACCATGGCGGCGCAGGACCAGATGGTGGTCTCGGTCGGGCCGTACAGGTTGTGCACCTGGGCGGGGGTGGCGGCCAGCAGGTCGGCAAGGTCCGGCGGCAGCGCCTCGCCGCCGCACAGCAGCTTGAAGCCGGCGCGGGGCCGCCAGCCGGCGGACATCGCCAGGCGCCACACGGCCGGGGTGGCCTGGGCGACGGTGAGGCCGGGGGTGCTGAGCCGGGCGGCGAGATCGGCGGCGCCGCGCTGGGCGGTGGAGGGTGCGACGACGACGGTGCCGCCGGTGACGAGCGGGCCGAGGAGTTCGAGCAGCGAGATGTCGAACGCCGTCGTCGTCAGCGCCAGCAGCCGGTCGTCCGGTCCCAGTCCCAGACGCCCGGTCAGGGCGTGCAGGAACGAGGTGAGGGAGGCGTGGCTGACGGCGACGCCCTTGGGGCGGCCGGTGGAGCCCGACGTGAACATCAGGTACGCGGGATCGTGCGGTCGTACGGCCGGCTCGGCCGGCACGGCGTCGCCGTCGCCGGCCGGGCCGGTGAGGGCGCCGATCGCCACCGCGCGGTCCCGGTGGACCGGTGCCAGCCGGTCGGGGTCTTCGCAGACGAGGGCCGCGGGAGCGGCCTGCTCCAGGATCAGCTCGCGGCGCGGCAGCGGTGCCGCGGGGTCGACCGGCACGTACACGGCGCCGGCCCGCCAGCAGGCCAGCATCGCGACCACGGCGCGGAGGCCGCGTTCGGCGAGGACGACCACGCGGTCGCCGGCGCCCACCCCGCCGGCGCGCAGCCGCGCGGCGGCGGCGTCGACGCGCCCGGCGAGCGACGCGTAGTCGAGGGAGCCCTCGTCGTCGCGCACGGCCTCGGCGTGCGGCCGGCTCCCGGCGAGTTCGCGGATCCGCGGCCACACCAGCGGCCAGGGCTGTTCCAGCGGGCCGCCGTCGAGGAAGGCGTCGAGGGCGGTGCCGGGACCGTTCCCGGCCAGGTCCACGGCCGAGACCGCGACACCGGCATCCCGCAGGATCTGCCGGAGCGCGGTGTGCAGCTGGTCGGCGAAGCGCTCGGCGGTGGTGCGGTCGAAGAGCGCCGAGGCGTATTCGAGGAACCCGTCGATCGCCCCGGTGCCCTCCTCGAAGAGGAACAGGGAGAGGTCGACGCGGGCGTTGCCGCAGTCCACGTCCTCGACGTCCACGCGCAGGCCCGGCAGGTCCCAGCCGCGCCGGACGTCCTGCTGGAGGCCGAACATCACCTGGAAGACGGGGTTGCGCTCGGGCATCCGCGGCGGTGCCAGCAGCTCCACCAGCTCCCCGAAGGGCAGGTCCGCGTGCTCCAGGACGCCCGTGAGCCGGTCGTACAGCTGCCGTACCAGTTCCTCGAGGGTCGGGTCGGCGCGCAGGTCGGCGCGGAGCGGGCAGGTGTTGGCGAGGTAGCCGACGGTCCCGGCGAGGTCCGCGTGAGAGCGGTTGGCGACGGGCAGGCCGACCAGCAGGTCGTCGGCGCCGGCGTTGCGGGAGAGTACGACGGTGTACGCGGCCAGGAGCGTGGTGAAGGGGGTCACCCCGCGCTCGGCGGACCAGTCGCGCACCCGGTCGGCCAAGGCGGCGTCGAGGCGCACGGGGACCCGGGCCCCGGCGTACGACTGGAGCGGCGGCCGGCGCCGGTCGGTGGGCAGGTCGAGGAGCTGGGGGGCTCCCGCGAGGGTTCGGCTCCAGTGGTCCCGGGCGGCCTGGCGCCGCGCGGACCACTCGGGGTCGGGGGACTCCTCGCCGCCGTTGTTCCACACCACGTAGTCGGCGAACTGCAGGGGCTCGTCGGCGCCGGCGGGGCGGCTGCCGATGTACTCCTCGAGCAGTTCGCGCAGCACGATCTGGAGGGACAGTCCGTCGCAGACGGCGTGGTGCACGCTCAGCAGCAGGACGTGGTGGTCGTCGGCGAGCCTGGCCAGCAGCCCGCGCAGCAGGGGCGGCTGTGCCAGGTTCCAGCCGCGCTGGGCCTCCTGGCGCGCCAGTCGCTGCACCTCCCGGTCGAGTTGCCCGGCCTCCAGACCGCGGCCGCCCAGGTCGACGAGGGGCAGCGAGACGGTGACGCCGGGGACGACGACCTGCGTGAGCGTGCCGTCGATCCGGCGCAGGCCGGTGCGCAGGGCCTCGTGGCGTTCCACGACGGCGCTGAGGGCGGACTGGAGGGCGGTGCGCTCCAGGGCGCCGCGCAGGTCCATGCGGACGGCGAGGCCGTACGCCTTGCCGGCCGTCTCGTTCATCCGGTCCAGGAACCAGAGCCGTTCCTGTCCCGGGGATGCGGGGAAGAGATGGGCGTCGGGTGGGATCCGGTCGCTCACGAGTGCTCCAAAACGTTGCGTGGGGCGGGGGTCGGGCAGTCCTGACGGGGACGGCTCATCAGGCGGTCCGGCCGTTGCCTGCCGCGCTGTACCTGGTGCGGTCGAGCCGGCGCACCGACCGCGGTCCGGTGGCGCCCGGGGGCGTGGCGGTGGTCAGCTCGTCCAGGTACCTGGCCTGCTCGGCCACCGTCGTGTAGGTGCGCAGGGCGGTCAGCGGGACCTGGACCGAGAACTCCCGGCCGATCAGGTGGGCGATCGTGGTGAGCATCAGGGAGTGCCCGCCGACGTCGAGGAACTCGTCGGTCACCCCGATCTCGGAGACCGGCAGGACCTGCGCCCAGCACGCCGCGACACGGCGTTCGGTGTCGTCGCGGGGAGCGATCCGGCCGCCCGTGACGAGCGGGACGGTGGGGAGGGAGGCGAGCCGGCCGCGGTCGAGCTTGCCGTGGCGGTTGCGCGGCAGCTCGTCGAGCACCGCGAACTCGCCGGGCACCATGTAGCCGGGCAGTTCGTGGCCGAGGCGCCGGCGCACTCCGCGCAGCCAGCCGGCCGGATCGCCCTCCAGCTTCTGTTCGGGCACGAGGTAGGCGGCCAGGCGGCGTTCGGTGCCCTGGCCCAGGGCGAGTACGACGGCTTCCCGGACCGCTGCGGCGCTGGTGAGCGCGCGCTCCACGTCACCCAGTTCGATGCGGAACCCGCGGACCTTGACCTGGTGATCGGCTCGGCCGATGAACTCCAGCTGCCCGTCGGACCGCCAGCGCACGAGGTCACCGGTGCGGTAGAGCCTGCGTCCGGGGTGCTCCGGGTCGGGCAGGAACCGGGCCGCGGTCATGTCCGGGCGCCCGGCGTACCCGAGGGCGACGCCCGCGCCGCCGATGAGGAGTTCGCCCGTACCGCCCTGCGGCAGCGGTCGCATCCCGGCGTCGACGACGCTGAGGGAGGTGCCGCCGACCGGCCGGCCGATGGGGACGGATCCGGTGGTGTCCGGGCCCAGTTCGGCGTACGTGGAGTAGGTGGTGGTCTCGCTGGGGCCGTAGAGGTTGACCATGCGGACGCCGGGGACGCTCCGGTGCACGGCCCGGACCAGCTCGGCGGTGAGCGGTTCGCCCGCCACGTTGACCACGCTGAGGCCGGCGGGCAGCGCGTCCTGTTCCAGCAGGCTCGCCACCGCCGAGGGGACGGTGTTGAGCAGCGTGGCGCCCTCGGCGTGGGCGGGTCCCTCCAGCAGGTCCAGGACGCTGTCGAGGAGCCGCACCTCGCAGCCGTGCGCCAGGGGGGTGAAGAGTTCGAAGACGGAGAGGTCGAACGTGGTGGGGGTGACGGCGAGGGTGCGGGCGAGGGCGTCGGTGCCGAACTCCAGGCCCGCCCAGCGCACCAGATTGACCGGGCCGCGGTGCGGGATCACGACGCCCTTGGGGCGGCCGGTGGATCCGGAGGTGAAGAGCAGGTAGGCCGGGTCGTCGGAGGTGATCGACGGCTGCGGTACGACCGGGTCCGGGGCGCCGTCGGCGAGGATCGCGCCCACGTCCATGGTGCGGACGGGGAAGAACTGGCCGCGGTCGACCGGGCCGTCCCCGACCAGGACGTGGCCGCAGCCCGCGTCCTGGACCGCCGCGGCGAGCCGGGCCGGTGGGGTGGCCGCGTCCAGCGGCAGGTAGGCGGCGCCGGAGCGCAGCACCCCGAGCAGGACTGCCGGCAGGTCGCGGCCGCGGGGCATCAGCACGCCGACGGTGCATCCGGGGCCGGCGCCCGCCTCGGCGAGCGCGGCCGCCACGGCGGCCGAGCGGTGGGCGAGCTCGCCGTAGCTGAGGCTGCCGTCCCCGGCGACCACGGCGGTACGGCGCGGGTGGCGGGCGGCGGCGTCCAGTACGAGCTCGTGCAGGGTGCCCTCGCCGTCCTCGGGCACGGCGGACAGCGACCACCGGCGCAACCGCTCGGCCTGCCCGGCGCTCACGGCGGAGGCCTCGGCGAGCGGGAGCTCCGCACCGCGGGCCACGGAGTCGGCGACGGCGAGGAAGGCGTCGGCGAACTGCGCGGCCAGCCAGCCGGCGTAGCGGCTCGGGTCGACCTCGACACGGCCGGTGAGCGTGCCGTCGGTCTCGGTGAGCAGGGTGGTCAGTCCGAAGGGGCCGATGCTGGGCGGTACGACGGCCACGCCCAGTTCCACGTCCGCGAGCCGCACTCCGCCTCCGAGCAGGCCGGCTCCGACCCCGCGCGGTGCGCCGGGGGTGTCCTGCTGGAGCAGCAGCGCGGCGTCCGGGGCGGGCACGTCCGGGCCGCCTCGGGCGGCGGACAGGGCGACCAGCTCGGGGTAGCCGACGGTGCGGTGTGCGAGCGCGCCCCGCAGGGCGTCGGCCGCCCGGGCGACCAGGTCGCGGACGGTGCCGGCAGCGGTCTCCATCGGCAGGGGGACCGTGGAGACGAGGTAGTCGACGGCCCGGTGGGTGGCGGACCCGCGGCCGTGCAGCGGTACGGCGACCGCCACGCGGTCCGTGCCCGTGAGCCGGGACAGGGTGAGCGACTGCACGGCGAGCAGCACCGCGTAGAGGGTGACGCCGCACTCCTTGGCGAGGGCGGTCAGGGCGGCGGTGAGCCGGGTGTCCAGGGTGAGCGGGGCGTGGACGGCCGGTCGGGCGCGACCGGCCGGGACGTCCTGCGCCGGGCCGTCGGCGGATGGCAGCTGGAGGGGGCCGACCCCGTCGGCGAGCAGGCCCTGCCAGAAGTTCCAGGCCCGGTCCAGGCGCCGCTCGTCGGGGACGTCGTGGGAGACCGCAGGGGCCGGCGGCAGCGTCAGCGCCCCGGCCGCCGGGTCGCCGGCGGCCAGCAGGTGGGCGAGCTCGGCCGCCAGGACGCCGATGGACCACAGGTCGGCGACGGCATGGTGGACCGTGATCACCAGGTGGGCGCCCCGGCCGTCCGCGAGGACCACCTCGGCCTGGAACAGCGGGCCTTCGGCGAGGTCGGGCACCCGCCGACAGCGCTCGGCGAGGGCGTCTTCGAGCTCCCGCTCGTCGACCGCGCCCAGCCGGGTGAGGGTGCAGTACCTGCCCCAGGGTGTACCGGCGGCCGCGTCCGCCGGGTCGACGACGCGCGTCCAGTGCTCGCCGGTGCGCACCAGGCGGGTGCGCAGCGCCGGGTGGCGCGCCACCAGCGCGGCCAGGCCGCGGGCGACGTCCTGCGGGTCGGCGGCCTCGGGCAGGGTGAAGGCGATGCCGAGGACGAGGCCGGGCGCGGCCGGGTCGAGTTCCTGGAGCAGGCAGAGGGTCTCCTGGCGGGCGGTCGCGGGGTACTCGGCGGGCGCGCCGGACCCGGCACCGGGGCCGGGCAGGGGCTCGGCGGAGCGGATGAGCGCGGCGAGCGCTTCGGCGTCGACGCCGGCCAGGATGCCGGAGATGGGCAGGGCGACCTTGAAGACCTGCGCCGCCTCTCCGGCGAGCCGGGCCGCGCCGAGCGAGTCCAGGGTGGCGGTGGTGCCGTTCTCTGCGCCGAAGTGCGCGATGAGGGTCGCCGCGAGGTTCACGAGCAGGTCGTCGGAGGCGGCTGCGGGGAGCCGGGAGTGGGCTCCCGCGTCCGCTGCCCCCGCCGTCCGGGGGGCCGCCGTGTCGCACAGGACGGTGGTCAGGGAGCCGTCCAGGTGGGCGGCGCGCGCGGCGGAGCGCTGCACCTTGCCGCTGGAGGTCTTGGGCAGGGTCGAGGGGCGGATCAGGTGGACGCCGGCCACGGGAGCCGAGTGCTCCCGGGTGACGGCGTCGCGGACTTCCCGGGCGATCCTGCGGGCCTGCCCGGCGTCGTCCGCGGCCTCGGGCCGCAGCTCCGCCACGACCAGGATCTCCTCGCCGCCGTCCGGCCCGGGTACCCCGGCGGCCGCGACGCAGCCCTTGCGGATGCCGGGGTCGGTGTTCTGCACGGTCCGCTCGATGTCCTGCGGGTGCAGGTTGCGGCCGCGGACGACGATGACGTCCTTGATCCGGGCCACCGGCACGAGTTCGCCGTCCGCGGTGAGGAAGCCGAGGTCGCCGGTGCGCATCCAGCTGCGCGGCGAGCCGGGCACGGACACGCCGAAGGTGCGTGCCGTCTCCTCGGGGTCCTCGAAGTACCCCTCGGCCACGCTGTCGGAGGCGACGAGGACCTCGCCGATCTCACCGGGTCCGACGGGCAGGCCGGTGGCGGGGTCGGCGATCTGCACCTCGGTGCCGACCACCGCCGGCCCGCTCGACACGAGTTCGGTGGCGGGGGCGTCCGGTCGGGCCGGTTCGGCCCTGCCCAGGGCGAGGGCTTCGGGATCCAGGCGGTGTGTACGCAGCCCCGCGCCGGGCCGGCCGCCGCTGACGATCAGCGTGGACTCGGCGAGGCCGTAGCAGGGCAGGAAGACGTCCGGGCACAGGCCCGCGGGTGCGAAGCGCTCGGCGAACGCCCGCAGGGTCGCCGCGTCCACCGGCTCGGCGCCGGAGAAGGCCACCCGCAGTCCGCTGAGGTCGAGGGCGGCCACGTCCTCGTCGCGGGCGCGGCGGGTGGCCAGGGCGTACCCGAAGTTGGGCGCGCCGGTGTGGGTGGCGCCGGTCTCGGAGACCAGCCGGAGCCAGCCCATCGGGTCGGAGACGAAGGACAGCGGCGAGAGCAGGTGGATGGGGAAGCCGGTGACGAGCGGGGTGAGCACTCCGCCGACGAGCCCCATGTCGTGGTACGGCGGCAGCCACAGCGCGCCGGTGCTCGAGGTGTCGAGGCCGAACCGCCCCGTGATGGCGGCGACGTTGGCCAACAGGTTGCGGTGGGAGACGAGCACGCCCCGCGGGGTGCCGGTCGAGCCGGAGGTGAACTGGATGAACAGCGGCTCCTCGGGCCGGACGGCGGGTGCCCGCCAGTCGTCCTCGGCGCCTGCCGAGACGCCGGTGTCCACCAGCCGTTCGGGGCGCACGTCGGGCAGGCGATCCGCGAACAGCTCCCGCAGCGGCTCCAGCAGCCCCGGCTCGGTCAGCAAGGTGGCGTCCGGCAGCTTGGCGAGGATCGCGCCGAGCCGGACGAAGTCGCGGCGCACGTCGGCGGGGTTGGGCGGGTAGACCGGTGCGGCGGGCAGTCCGGCGTAGACGGTGGCCAGGAACGCCTTGAGGTAGTCCGGCCCCGGCTGCATCAGCAGCAGGACGGGGCCCGTGGCCACCTCGCGCAGCTTGACGGCGAGCGCCCGGGCCTCACGGTCCAGCTCCTCGCGGGTGAAGCGGACTTCCCGGGCGAGCCCGATCGCCGGCTGGGCGGGGAAGACGGCCGCGGTCGCGCCCGGGTCGGCCTCGCAGACCGCCCGCATGACACCGAGAGCAGTCTCCTGGCCCGTCCTCGCCTGCATTGTGTCCCCACCTGTCTGCCGATGACATGCACCCTTTGGTGCGTGCAGCGGGGAGGGGCGATCCGCTCCCGAAGCCCGCGTCACCGAAGCTAGAGGCGGCTCGGACGCCCTGGGCAATGTCTTTCGAAACCATGAGGGATTCCGGAAAGAAGGCAGCGAGGAACATCTTGCGGAGTTCTTTCCGTCCGAGCCGAGGGCGGACTTCCCTCCGGTACAAGGAAGACTCGTCACCATTCCGTTCCGGAGGAGAATCACCGTGCCTGGAAGCCCTGTTGCGCAGAATCCGGCGGACCGACTGACCGGCCCGGCCGACCCTCTCGGTCTGCGCAGGCTCTCGGCGGGACTGAATCTGCTCCGCCGTCCGCTGCCCTTCCTGCGGGAACTGGAGAGCAGGTACGGCGCCGTGTGCGCGATGCCCGGCCGCAGCCCCCGTACGGTCTTCGCGTTCGGGCCCGACCAGGCCCGCCAGGTGCTGACCGGCAAGGCCTTCGTCTCGGACTCCTTCCGGCACCTGCGCCTGCCGCCCGGCTCGCCGATGATGCTGCTGACCAGCGGGCTGCTGCGGCTCAACGGCACGATCCACCGCAAGCACCGCCAGGCCATGCAGCAGGCCTTCTCACCGCGCCACGTCGCCGTCTACACCGACACGATCGTGCGCTTCGCCGACGACATGCTGGAGCGGTGGACGCCGGGCCGCGCCGTGGACCTGCACGAAGAGCTCGCCCGCCTGGTCACGCGCATCTCCTTGGCCACCATGGCCGGCCTGGAGGACGAGGGGGCCGCACGCCACCTCAACGACAAGATGGTCGAGCTCGCCGCCGCGGCCGGGCACCCGCTCACCGCGGTGCTCCAGGCACCGCTGCCCGGTACGCCGTTCCGCCGCATGACCCGGATCGCGGGCGAGATCGAGGACATCCTGCGCGCGCTGATCGCCGCGCGGCGCTCCGGAGCGGCCGCCCCCGACCTGCTCAGCAGGCTGACCGCGCCCGACGGGGACCCTGCCTCGGAGGCGCTGACGGACGAGGAGCTGCTGGGCGAGGCGTACACCGCGCTGTGCCACGACAGCGTCGCGTCCTCCCTGTTCTGGACCCTCTTCCTGCTCGACCAGCACCGGGAGTGGTGGGAGAAGCTGCGCGCCGAGGTGGCGGAGGTCGCCGGTGACGCGGCTCCGGGGCCGGACGTGCTCGTCCGGATGCCCGTGCTGGACCAGGTCGTCAAGGAGAGCGTGCGCCTGATGCCGCCGGCCGGATTCGGCGTGCGCTACGCGGAGGAGGGCGCCGAGATCGACGGCCACCCGATCCCCGAGGGAGCCATGGCGATCTTCAGCTCCTTCGTCACGCACCGCGACGCCAGGACCTTCCCCGAGCCGCTGCGCTTCCGCCCGGAGCGCTGGGAGAGCGCCCAGCCGGCGCAGCACGAGTACTTCCCCTTCGGTCTGGGCCAGCACAACTGCATCGGGCGCAACCTCGCCCTGCTGGAGAGCAAGCTGGTGCTCACCCGCATCATGCAGCGCGCCCCGGTCGTGCTGCCCGCGGGGACCGAGGTCAACCCGGTCGTGCGGATCTCCACCGTCCCCGACGGGCAGGTGCGGGCCGTCGTCACCGAGCCGGGTGGGCCGGCGCCGCGCGCCCACCGCGTCACCGGTTCGGTCAACGACATCATCGACCTGCCGGAGCACCCCTGACGGGCGGCTGACGGGCACCGGGATGGCCGAAAACTGTCGGAGTTCTGCCATCTCCGCCGTACGGCGCGAACACAGTCACCACACTCTGGGCCGTCAGAACCGAGCGAGACCCCCGTCCGGACAAGGGAGACCTGTATGAAACGCCGCACTTTCCTCGGGACAGCAGCGGCCTCCGCAGCGGGCGGCCTGCTCCTGCCCGCCGCCACCGCGTCGGCGGGAAACCCGCCCTGGGACGCCCTCCAGCGGAGCCTCGACGGCACCGTGGTACTGCCGGGTGATCCCCGGTACGACAGCGTCCGGACCCTGGCCCTGCGCCAGTTCGACTCGGTCAGGCCGCAGGCCGTGGTGCGCTGCACCACCGTCGAGGACGTCTCCGAGGCCGTGCGGTTCGCCGCGCGCCACCGCATACCGGCCGTCGCGCGCAGCGGCGGCCACTCCTTCGCCGGGTACTCCACCACGACCGGGATGGTCATCGACGTCTCCCCCATGAACAGCGTGCGGCTGGCCGGTTCGGTCGCCCGGATCGGTCCCGGCTGCCAGCTGGTCGACCTGGAGGAGGCGCTCGCCGTGGAAGGGGTCGCCGTGCCCACCGGCTGGTGCCCCACGGTCGCCATCGGCGGTCTCGCCCTCGGCGGCGGCCTGGGCTTCCTCACCCGGATGTACGGGGTCGCGAGCGACCGGATGCGCCGGGCCCAGGTGGTCCTCGCCGACGGGCGGGTGGTGGAGAGCAACGCCCACCGCCACGAGGACCTGTTCTGGGCCCTGCGCGGCGGCGGCGGCGGCAACTTCGGCATCGTCACCGAGTACGACTTCGAACCGGTGCCCGCGCCCGACATGACGAGCTTCACCCTCACCTGGAAGTGGGCCTCGGTCCGTGCGGTGCTGGCCGCCTGGCAGCGCTGGACCGCCGACGCCCCGGACCCGCTGACGCCGCTGCTGAACATCTCGACGTACGGCGCCGACGCGGGCGCCGAGCCCGGCGTGACGGTCTCCGGCGTGTGGCTCGGCGCGCCGGCCGCCCTCGGCCCGCTGCTGGACCGCCTGACCGCGGCCGTGGGAACCGACCCCGCGACCAGCGAGCGGCGCACCGACTCCTACCGCTTCGGCATGCGCCACTGGTTCGGCTGCGACAACCTGGAGCCGGCCGCGTGCCACCGCGTCGGGCACAACCCGCAGGCCCAGCTGGCCCGCTACGGATTCGCGCTGGCCCGCGGCAACTTCTTCGACAGGCCGCTCGACGCCGCGGGCATCGACGCCGTCCTGGAGTCCTTCGCGGCCGCCCGCAACGAGGGGGAGGCCCGCAGCTTCGACCTCCAGGGCCTGGGCGGCGCCCACAACCGCGTCCCCGCGACCGCCACCGCGTACGTCCACCGCAGCGCCCTGTTCTACGCCGGGTGGTCGGTGGGCGTCGACGTGCCGGAGGGCGAGGTGCTGCCCGCGGACCGCAGGCGCGGGTGCCAGGACTGGATCGACCGCAGCTACGCGCGGGTGCACCCCTGGTCCTCCGGCCAGGCGTACCAGAACTACATCGACCCCGACCTCACGGACTGGCGGCAGGCCTACTACGGCGTCAACTACGAGCGGCTCGTGGAGGTCAAGCGCGCCTACGACCCCAAGGGGTTCTTCCGCTTCCCCCAGTCGATCAACTGAGCCGGAACGCGCCGGAGGGCGGCGGACGTCCCGTCCGCCGCCCTCCGTCCGTCCGCGCGGGTGTGCCGCCGCCCCGCGCGCCTCAGGCCGTGCCCTCGACCCGCTCCCCCGTGGCCAGGTCGCTGATCTCGATCGCTTCGGCCGGGCAGAACTCCGCGGCCTCCAGCAGCCGCCCGTCGGGCGCGGACCGGTCGGTCAGCGCCACGGCGCGGTGGCCGTCCTCTCCGAAGACGTCCGGCGCCAGCGACATGCACAGCCCCGACATCAGGCAGGCTCCGCTGTCGACCCGCACGCTCCACTCGCTCCCCGGGCCCACGGCTACCACGCCACCGGCAGCGCCTCGACGCCGCGCAGTACGACCCCGGCCTTCCACCGGAGCTCCTCGTCCGGGACGGCCTGGCGCAGGCCGGGGAAGCGCAGCAGCAGGGAGCGCAGCGCCGTGACCATTTCGAGCCGCGCCAGCTGGGCGCCCACGCAGTGGTGCGCGCCGTGGCTGAAGGCCAGGTGCGGGTTGTGCTCCCGGGTGACATCGATGCGCTGCGGGTCCTCGAAGACGTCCTCGTCGCGGTTCGCGGAGTTCATCGACGGCACCACCGTCTCGCCGGCCCGGATCAGCACACCGCCCAGCGTGACGTCCTCGCGCGCGACCGAGGGCTGGTCCACGGCGAGCAGCGGCACGAAGCGCAGCAGCTCCTCGACCGCGTTCGGCACCAGTTCGGGCTTGGCGCGCAGCAGCTCCAGCTGATCAGGATTGCGCAGCAGCAGGTAGAGGAAGTTGGCGAGCTGGGAGGCGGTGGTCTCCATGCCGGCGACGAGCAGGCCGAAGCTCATCTCGATGAGCTCCTTCTCCGAGAGCCGGTCGTCCTCGTCGCGCGCCCGGATCAGGGCGGTGAAGAGGTCGTCCGTGGGCGCGGCCCGGCGCTTCTCGATGAGCTCGCCGAAGTAGGAGTGCAGGTCGCCGATGGCCTGGCGGATCTCGTCCGGGGTCTTCGACGTGGTCGAGACGACCGAGTCGAAGAACGGCACGAAGCGGTCCCGGTCCTCGTACGGGACGCCCATGAACTCGCAGATCGAGATGCCCGGCAGCTGCCAGGAGAAGTCGGCGTAGACGTCGGCGGGGGCGCCCTTGGCCTCCATCGCGTCGAGCAGCTCGTCGACGATCGCCTGCACGCGCGGCTCGAACTCCTGGACCCGGCGGGCTGTGAAGGCCTTGGCGACCAGCTTGCGCAGCCGCGTCTGCTCCGGGGGGTCCATGATGCCTATGCCCTCGACCACGGGCTCGGGGAAGAAGCGCGGGCGGCCCGCCTCGGTCTGCAGCTGACGGCTGAACCTCGGGTCGGCGAGGACCTCCTTGACGTCCGCCATCCGGGTCACGAGCCAGGCCTCGCCGCCGTACGGCATGGTCACCCTGGAGATGGGCTCGTCCTGGCGCAGCCTGCTCAGCTCGGCGGCCTCGTCAAGGTATTTCGCGGGGAAGGGATAGCTCGGTGCGGGCGTTGATGTCATGCCCTTTCTCTAGCACCGGGCCCCCCGACGGTCCGCCTTTCTTTCAGGGATCTTTCAGCGGTTTTCCACTGGCCCCGAAAGGGTCGACTGAGGCTCCAATTCCCGCCATTGACCGGCCGGGAACCGACTGGTAGCCATGTCCCCGACCTCATCGCGACAGGTATCACCACGACCGGTATCACCCGACGATTACGAGGAAGTATGCCAGCCACCCTTTCCGGCGAAGTGAACCGTGTGCTGCGCCGTGTACGTGCCTGCGAATTCTCCACCCTGGCCAAGACCGGCCGACCGGTGACCTGGCCCATGGCCTTCCTGTGGAAGCCGGAGGAGAACGAGTTCGTCCTCAGCTCCAGCATCTCGGTGGCCCGCAAGGCGGAGCACATCAACCGCGACGACCGGGTCTGCCTCCTCATGTCCGACTTCACCGGCAGCGCCCTGCCCGGCAGCGCCCCGGCCGTGCTGGTCCAGGGGCGGGCCACCGCCCCCGAGGAGATCCTGACCGTGGAGGGCCTGGAGGACTTCTGGGCCGAGCTGTTCCGCAAGCGTCCCGCCGGCGCGGTCGAGACGCTCGACCCCGAGATCCGCAAGCAGTTCCATCCGAGTTTCTACTGGCGCCTGCGCATCACCGTGACCCCGGAGAAGGTCTGGGCCTTCCGCAAGGACGCGATGGGCGCCACGGAGCTGGAGCGTGTGGCGTGAGCGTCTGGCACGAGATCGACACCTACCTGCACCTGTTCAGCAGCCCGGTGCTCTCCTTCCGGGACACCGGCGGCTTCCCCTTCAGCCTGCGCTGCCGCCCCCGGCAGGACCGGGACACGGGCCTCATGTTGATCGACCTGCCGCAGGGCACCCCGGTCGCGGAGGGGCCCGCCTGGCTGCTGTGGCACAGCCACGACGAGGACTTCGGCTCCCTCCAGGCCCTCGCCGTGTCCGGGGACCTCGCCTCCCGCGGCGACCGCTGGTCCTTCAGACCCGAGCGGGTGCTGCCGGGGCCCGGCCTCGGGCCCGAGGGCTGGGCGGGCGTCGTGGAGAAGATCGAACGGGACACGGACCGGTTCCTGGAGAGCCGTGGCCTGGCCGCCCCCCGGGACATCGACTGGGCCGCCCTCGAGCGGATCGCCGCCGACGCCCGCAGGGACAACGAGGAGCGCGCCCGCGCCTGGGCCGAACTGCCCTGACACCCCCGCGTACGGGCGGACCGGCGGGACCCCGGGCCGGCGCGGCCACCGCGCCCGGGGTTCCTTTCCACGACCTGTCCGCGTCCGCCCGGGCGGGACGCGGGCTCCCTAGCGTGGGAACACCATCGGCACCGAGAGCTGGAGCGGACTCATGGCAGATCCCGGGCACGTGGAGACCTTCAACCGGATCGCGCCGCGCTACGACGCCAAGTTCGGCAAGGACTGCGAGACCGCCCACGACGCCGTGCTCGGCTGGGCGGCCGAAGCGGGTCTGCGGCCGCGGACCGTGCTCGACATCGGCTGCGGCACCGGAAAGCTCCTCGAAGAAGCGGGTTCCCGCTGGCCCGCGGCGCGCTTGTACGGCATCGACCCCGCCGACCGCATGGTGGAGATCGCCCGGAGGCGGCTGCCCGGGGCCGAGCTGGCGGTCGGCCGTGCCGAGCGCCTGCCGCTGCCCGACGCGAGCGTCGACCTCGTGGTGAGCACCACCGCCTTCGGCCACTGGTCGGACGCCGCGGCGGGGCTGCGGGAGGTGCGCCGGGTCCTGTCCCCGGGCGGCTCCGTCATGATCGCCGAGCACGCTCCGCCCGGAGTGCTGCTCGGGCTGCTGCTCAAGGTGATGGGGCGCCTGCCCCGGCTGTACGACGTCGACGGGATGCGCGCCCTGGTCGAGAACGCCGCGCTCACTCCCGAGCGTCTGGAGACCGTCCCCGGAACCTTCGTCGTCACCCACGCGACCCGCAACGGCTGATCCGGGCGCCGCCGCCCGGACCCGCCGCGCCAGACCGAGTTGGACCAAGGAGAATCACATGGCCAGTTCCCCGTCCGTGCTGATCGTCGGCGCGGGGCCGACCGGTCTCGCCCTCGCCGCCGAACTCGCCGCGGCCGGGATCGCCTGCCGTGTGCTCGACAAGCGGACCAGCCCCTCGCCCCACTCGCGGGCCTTCGGCCTGCTGCCCCGCACCCTCGAACTCCTCGACATGCGCGGGCGTGCCGAGTCGTTCGTGGCACAGGGCCTGCCCTGGGCGCACGCCGCGCTCGGAGACGGGAAGCGCTGGCTGGACTACCGCGACGTCGACAGCCCCTTCCCGTACATGCTCGTCATCCCGCAGAGCCGCACCGAGGAGCAGCTGACCTCCTGGGCCCTGGACTCGGGCGCCGTCATCGAGCGCGGAGTGGAGGTGACCGGGCTGCGGCAGCACGAGCAGGGCGTCGAGGTCGAGGTGGAGGGGCCGCAGGGCGCGCGCACCGAGCACGCCGACTTCGTCGTGGGCTGCGACGGGGTGCACAGCACCGTGCGCCGGCTCTCCGGCATCTCCTTCCGGGGCTCCTCCTACGACAGCTCCCTGATCGTGGCCGACGTCCGGCTGGCCACGCCGCCGGACCCCCAGGTGTACGCCCGTACCGGCAAGCGCGGCATGGTCGTCCTCTTCCCGTTCGGCGACGGCACCTTCCGGCTCATCGCGCTCGACCACGCGCGGATGGGGGCACCCGTGGACGAGCCCGTGACCGTGGACGAACTGCGGGAGAGCTGCCAGGCCGTCCTGGGCACCGACTTCGGGCTCCACGACCCGCTGTGGATGTCCCGCTTCCGCAGCGACCAGCGGCTCAGCGACCGCTACAGGCTCGGCCGGGTCCTGCTCGCGGGCGACGCGGCGCACACCCACATACCGTCCGGCGGGCAGGGCCTGCAGACCGGGATCCAGGACGCCATGAACCTCGGGTGGAAGCTCGCCGCCCACCTGTCGGGGCGGGCGCCTGCCCACCTGCTCGACACCTACCAGCGCGAGCGCCGTCCCATCGCGGCCGCCACCTTGCGCCGCACCGACCTGGTCTACAAGTTCGAGGTCTCCGCCTCCGCGGGGGCCCGCCTGCTGCGCGGGCTCACCACCCGCCTGATGGGTATGGCGCCCGTACAGAACTCCGTCCTGGAGGAGCTGTCCGGGCTCACGCTGCGCTACCGGCCGCTGCCCGGCGCCCCGGACGGGGCCGTGCACCGGCTGGTCGGCCGGCGCATGCCCGACACCGCGCTGCGCTCGCGCGACGGGGTGGAGGGCCGTCTGTACACCCACTTCCGCGCGGGTTCCTTCGTCCTGCTCGACCAGTCCCACGGCGGCTTCTGCGCCGATGTGGCCGAGGAGGGCTGGGCGGACCGCGTCACGGCCGTCCGCTCGGTGAGCGTCGGCCGCAGGAACCCGAAGGCCCTGCCGGAGGCGGTGCTGGTCCGCCCGGACGGCTACGTCGCATGGGCGGGCCACGCCGGAGACACCCCGGCCCTGCGGGCCGCGCTGCGCCACTGGTGCGGCGAGCCGCAGGCCCCGGGCGCGGGGCGGGAGCGGCCGGCTGTGCCGGCCGTGGCCCCCGCAGCGGTGTGATCTGATTTTCAGCAGGCCCCCGGTCACCCGGGGGCCTGTTCCCGTACGCCCCGAACGAGCGGAAACAGGATGCCGGACAGCCCCTTCCCCCACAGCAGCACGGAATGGATCAGGGTGGTCCGCGCCCGGACCCACAACCTGAAGGACGTCACCGTGGACATTCCACGGGGCGGCATCGTCGCCTTCACGGGGGTCAGCGGCAGCGGAAAGACCTCGCTGGCGATCGACACGGTCCACGCGGAAGCCCAATTGCGCTACCTGGAGGGCCTCTCCCCCTTCGTCCGCCAGTACATCACCCCCAAGGACCGTCCCCAGGTGGACCGCATCGACGGCCTCGGCGCCACCCTCGCCGTGGACCAGCGCCGTCTCAACCGCCACTCGCGGTCCACCGTCGCCACGATGACCGGCATCGACTCCTACCTCGGACTGCTCTACTCCAGGCTGCCCGCGGTCGCCGGCGGCGGACCGGAGCTGTCCAGCGGCCACTTCAGCCGCTACAGCCCGGAAGGCGGCTGCCCGGCCTGCCACGGCGCCGGCGCCACGCCCCACGCCGACCCCGACCTGATCATCACCCACCCCGGTCTGCCGCTGCTGGAGGGCGGATCGCCGTGGTTCGACAAACTGCGCTCGCCGGAGCAGGTCGCGGTGCCCTTCCTGGCCGAACGCCACGGCGCCGACCTCTCCCGGCCGTGGCGGGAGCTGCCCGAGTCCTTCCGCCACGCCCTGCTCCACGGAACGGGTGAGGAGCCCGTGAGCGTCAGCGTCCAGGTCCCCAACAAGAACACCGACGCCGAGGTCGTCTACCAGCTCAACCAGCCGCTGCGGGGGGCGCTGGCCGAGGTCGAGCGGCTGTTCGCCGCCGCCGGCACCGAGAACGCCAAGCAGCGCTACCTGCCGTACATGCGCCAGGTCCCCTGCCCGCAGTGCGGGGGCAGCGGCTACGGGGAGGCCGCCCGTACGGTGTCCCTGGCGGGCGTCACGTACCAGGAGCTGTCGGCCCTGCGGGTCCACGAGGCGCAGGAGTGGGCCGCCGAGCTCTCCGGAGTCCTCGGCGGCGTCCAGCGCGAGATCGGGGAGGCGCTGCTGCCCGAGGTGACGAACCGGCTGCGACTGCTCGACCGGCTGGGCCTGGCCCACCTCGAACTCGGCCGCACCGCCCCGACGCTCTCCGGCGGGGAGCTCCAGCGGGCCCGTACGGCCGCCCAGTTGAGCACCTCGCTGACCGGCATCGTCTTCGTGCTGGACGAGCTGGGTTCCGGGCTGCACCCCGCCGACAAGCAGAAGCTGCGCGACATCCTGGAGCACCTGCGGGACTCCGGCAACACCGTGCTGCTCGTGGAGCACGACCCGGACATCGTGGCCCAGGCGGACTGGGTCATCGACCTCGGCCCCGGCGCCGGCCGCGGCGGCGGCCGGGTGATGTTCTCCGGTCCCCCGCACGAGCTCGCTGCCCACCCCGACTCGGTGACCGGCCGCTACCTGGACCGCAGCCGCCCGCGGATCACCCGCGCCCGGGCCGGCGCCGCCGCCGGGAAGTGGCTGGAGTTCAAGGACATTCGGGCGCACACCGTACGGGTGGACGAGCTGCGCATCCCGCTGAACACCCTGACCTGCTTCACGGGCGTCAGCGGAAGCGGCAAGAGCAGCCTGCTGGGCCATGCGGTGGCCCCCGCCCTCACCGCCGCCCTCGCCGGCTCCGCCCATCCCGGTGTCGGCGCGGTCACCGGGATCGAGGCCGTGGCCTGGGTGGACTGCGTCGACCAGAGTCCGATCGGCCGCACCCCGCGCTCCAACCCGGCCACCTACACCAAGGCCTTCGACGCCATCCGCAAGCTGTACGCCGCCACTGACCGGGCCCGCGCGCTGGGCCTGGGCGCCTCGGCCTTCTCCTTCAACGCGGCTGCGGGACGCTGCGAGGCGTGCACCGGCTACGGCAAGAAGCTGGTGAACATGCACTTCCTGCCCGACGTGTGGGCGACCTGCGACGTGTGCGACGGACGCAGGTTCACGCCCGAGGTCCTGTCGGTCACCTACCGGGGACTGGCCGTCGACCAGGTGCTCGACCTGACCGTCGACGAGGCGGCGGAGTTCTTCGGCGAACCGCGCGCGCTGAACGCCATGCTGCGGGCCCTCCAGCAGGTCGGTCTCGGCTACCTCCAGCTGGGCCAGAGCGCCACCGACCTGTCGGGTGGCGAGGCCCAGCGCCTGAAGCTGGCCGAGGCGATACGCCGGGGCGCCGTGGGCGGCCGCGGCGGCGTGGTGCTGCTGGACGAGCCGCTGACCGGGCTGCACCCGGCCGACGTCCAGCGGATGGTGGGTGCCTTCGACGCCCTGCTGGCGGCGGGCCACACCCTGCTGGTCGCCGAGCACGACCTGCACCTGGCGGACAGCGCCGACTGGCTGGTCGACATGGGTCCGGGAGCCGGTGAGCACGGCGGGCGCGTCGTCGCCGAAGGCACTCCGGCGCAGGTCCGGGCGACCGACAGCGCGACGGCCGGCCACCTGCGCCGTCTGGTGGACGACCGGCGCGGCTGAGCGACGCGAGAACGCCCGGCCGGTGGTGTCCACCGGCCGGGCGTTCCCGTGCGGGGCCGCGAGGGGCGCCCCGTGAGGGTCAGACCGTTTCGCGCTGCTCCGCCGCGGACTCCTGCTGCGGTTCGTCCTGCTTCCTGGGCAGTGCGAGGAGGCACAGCACGATCAGCACCGGGATGCCCAGCGACCACAGGAACCCGGCCTGGAAGCCCTCGGTCAGCGCCTCGGGGGTCTCGCCGCCGAAGGACGCGGACACCGCCGCCGTCACCCCGCTCAGGATGGCCAGGAAGAGCGCCGCACCGATCTGCTGCGAGGTGCCGAGCAGACCCGAGGCCAGCCCCTGCTCCTCGTCGGGGACGCCCGTGGTGCACAGGATCATCGACGGGGCGAAGCTCAGGGCCGCGCCGATACCGCCGATCGCGAGGCCGGGGAAGACCTGTGCCCAGTACGAGCCGTCGACCGTGACGAAGCTCAGCAGCAGCGAGCCCACGGCGAACAGCACGGCCGAGGCCAGCAGCAGGGTCCGCACGCCGAACTTCTGCACCAGCGGGCCCATGCGCATCGAGACGCCCAGGATCAGCACGGTGACGGGAGCGAAGCCCAGGCCCGCCATCATGGGGCTCATGCCGATGACCTGCTGCATGTAGAGCGTGCCGAGGAACACCGATACGGTGGCGCCGCCCGCCGTCAGCATGCAGATCATGTTGCCGTAGCGCACGTTGGGGTTGCGGAACATCGACAGGCGCAGGACGGGGTTTTCGACGCGTCCCTCGTGCACCACGAAGAACACCAGCAGGACCGCGCCGAGCACACCGCTGATCAGTACGGGCAGCCCCACACCGCGCTCGGCGGCCTGCGACACGGCCGTGACGATCAGCACCACTGCGGCCGTGAGGAGGCCGGCACCCGCCATGTCGATGCGCCCCGTCGTGCGCGACTGGTCCTTGCGGACCAGCCGGGCCACGGCCACGATCACGATCAGGCCGAGCGGCACGTTGATGAGGAAGATGGACCGCCAGCCCGCGAGGTCGGCGAGCACGCCGCCGAGCAGCTGGCCGGCGATGGCACCGCCCGAGGAGACCGCTCCCCACAGCCCGAGCGCCTTGTTGCGCTCCTCCCCCTCCCCGAAGCTGGTGGTCACCAGCGACAGGGCCGCCGGCGAGACCAGCGCGGCGCCGAAGCCCTGCACCGCGCGGGCCACGAACAGCGTCAGCTCGTTGGGTGCGATGCCGCACAGCCCCGAGGCGAGGGTGAACAGGGAAAGACCGATGAGCAGGATCCGCTTGGGGCCGAACAGGTCGGCCGCGCGGCCGGACGCGACCAGGAACCCGCCGAAGGCGAGGCCGTACGCGGTACTGACCCATTGGATGTTGGCCGCGGAGATGTTCAGCTGCGACTGCATCGAGGGGACGGCGACCGCCACCACCGCGACGTCCAGGATCAGCATGAACTGGGCCAGACACAGCAGTGTGAGGAGGGTCTTCCCCGCCTTGGCGCTCGTCGCGCCCTGCTCGGCGACCATGTGTTTCACCTCTCGGTTGGAATTGCTGGGAATCAGGCGATTCCCTGCGCGAAGGAGAAGACCTGGTGCCGGTCGTACTTGCGCTTGACCGTGAGCAGCCGCGCGTAGTTCTCGCCGTAGTAGGCCGTCTTCCAGTCGGTCAGGGAGGGGTCGATGAAGTTCTGGTAGCTCTCGCGGTTCGAGTACGGGTCGATGGCCTTGAACCCGGCCTCCGCCCAGGCCCGCCCGGCCGCCTCGTCCTCCGGCGTGTACTTCGCGTCGTTGAGGCCCAGCGAGTAGCCGGCGTAGAACTCGGTGTCGCGGTGCACGAAGGCGGTGTCGGTCCGGCCGGGCTCCTTGGCGGCGCCGCCGAGGGCGAAGAAGCTGAGGAAGCGGAACTGGCCCGCCCGCGGGTTGGCGACGAAGGCCTCCAGCGCCTTGTCGATGCCGGAGTCCGGGATGGCCGCGGAGAAGAGCCGGCTGCGGTCGATCGCGAAGTTCGTGCGGGGCACCGCCGCCTCGGGCGAGTAGCCGACCGTGTGGCACTGCTCCGGCGTCAGCTCCGCGCAGCCGTAGTAGGACATCATCGCCTTCTGGTACGGCTGCTCCTCGACCGAACGGGTGGTGGGAGCGCTGCCGGCGTCGCGCACGAAGGCGTCGAGCACGGCGGTGAACGCGTCGGGGCGGCCCAGCCATCCGCCGTAGACCAGCAGTTCGGGACGGCCGGTACCGGCGTCCAGCCACTGCACGCCGAGTCCGGCGCCGAGGTCGCGGGAGCCGCCGATGACCCAGCGCTGCCATGCCGCGATGACCTTCTGGGCGGCTTCCCAGGGCCAGGTGAGGTTGAAGTTCACGATGGACGGCACGTGCGTGGGCTTGACCTCGAAGCTGGTGACCACGCCGAAGTTGCCGCCACCGCCACCGCGCACCGCCCAGAACAGGTCGCAGTTCTCGGTGGCGGAGGCGGTGACGCGGCGGCCGTCGGCGAGCACGACCCTGGCCGAGACGAGCCGGTCGAGCGCCATGCCGAACTTGCGGGTCTGCCAGCCCAGTCCACCGCCCTGGATGAACCCGCCCGGGCAGACGCCCGGGCACAGTCCGCTGACGACCGAGACGCCGCGCGGCGCCAGCTGGGTCAGGGCGTCGACCTGCTGGATGCCGGGGCCCATGACCACCGTGTCCGCGGTCAGGCGGACGGAGTTGAGGCGGGAGACGTCGAGGACCAGTCCGGTCGTGGTGGAGTAGCCGCCGAAGCTGTGGCCGCCACTGCGCGGCACCAGACGCAGGCTGTTGTCCTGGGCGAAGGCGAGCGCCGTGCGCACGTCCTCCTCGCTCTGGCAGTAGGCAACGGCCTGCGGGCGGATGGCGTCGAACTGTCCGATGGCCAGTCGGCTGGCCTGCTCGTAGCGCGCGTCGGCGGGCAGGACGAGGTCGCCGGACAGCCGGCTGCTCAGCTTGCTCCAGTCGATGCCCGCGCGGCGCCCTGGGCTGACGTCCGCCGCCGCCGCGGACGCCACACCCGCGACCATGGAGCCGCCGACGGCGGCGGCCGCCGCTCCTGCACTCATCCGCAGTACGGCACGGCGCTCAAACATGGTTCTCCCCCTGGTGGATTCGGCGCGGGCACGGGAAGTGAAGGCGTCAGATCCGCATTCACGTCGGCAGCGATTGTGAATGCGGCGTGATCCATCCGCACTCGAATCTTTCGGGGTGCTGACAGACGACCGCTACGAGGCCGCGTCGGCCGGCTCCAGGACGTAGCCGCGCCCCCACACCGTGCGCAGGCCGAGGCCGAGCGGGTTCACCCGTCGCCGTATGCGCATGATGTGAAGGTCCAGGGCATTGCGGCTGGGCTGCGAAGTGCGGGAGAGCGCTTCCAGCAGGATTTCCCGCGGGACGACCTTGGAAAACGATTCTGCGAGGCGGTTCACGAGGTCCGTCTCGGTCGGGGACAGCACCGCGGACATCCTCCGGAAGCGCAGCACGCCGTTCGGGTCCACGGTCGGCACGTGGTCGGCGCTCCCCTTGACGCGCAACGAGTCGATCCGTGCGCGCAGGTCGCTCCTGCTGACCGGCGTACGCACCCAGTCCTCCAGGATGTCGGTGCACACCGGAGCCTCGACCCCCGCCTCAAGCACCAGCAGCCGCATGACCCCCTGGTCCCGGCACGCCTCGCGCCGGGCTGCGTCCACCGGCCACCGGATCAATTCCACTTTGGTCTCAAGTGTGTCGAGCACAGAAGCAAACCCTCCCTGTGTCATTGGCACGGTGCTATTCCGAATAGACACGGTCGCCTCAGCACGGTAGCCAGGACGATCCCCGCCCAGCAGACGTCTCCAGTTGACCTCAAGCGTTTTTCCGCGCGGGGGTGGAGAACCGCTCGGGAGAATCGAACAAGGGGCGCGCGCGGGCATAGCGTCGTCCCTTACGGGAAGTTCCGGCCGAGGGAGGGAGATCCGTGCCCGTCAACGCCAGTCCTGCGTCCGTCCGGTCGCCGTCCGACACCGACGTCGGTGTGCGCCTGTTCGTGTTCCACCACGCGGGCGGCTCCCATTTCCTGTACCGGGAATGGCCCGGCCTCTTCCCGGCGGGCTGGGACGTGCGGCTTCTGGACGCGCCGGGCCACGGGCGGCTGATGGGGCAGCCCCCGTACGTCGACGCCGCAGCCCTCGCGGACCACTTCCTGGCGGCCATCGACTCCGAACTCGACGTCCCTTACGCCCTGTTCGGCCACAGCATGGGCGGCCTGATCGCGTACGAGCTGGCACTGCGGCTGAGCGGGGCGGGGCGCACCCCGCCGGTGTGGCTGGGCATGTCGGGTCGCGGCGCACCGGGGCACGGCAGTCGCCGCCGCGTCCCGCGCCACCTGCTGGCGGACGAGGACCTGCGTCGGGAACTGGCCGCCCTGGGCGGCACTCCCGCCGAGGTACTCGACCATCCCGGGATGTGGCAGATGTTCGAGCCGGTGATCCGGGCGGACCTGAGGCTGGTGGAGACCTGGCGGCCCGACCTGTCGGCGGCGCCGCGGACGGCCGTGTCGGTCTTCGGCGGGATCTCGGACCCGAGCGTCCCGCACGAGCACCTGGCCGCCTGGGCGGGCCGGACCGAACACTTCATCGGCATGCACCTGTTCGAGGGTGGCCACTTCTACTTCCTTCCCGACCCCCGGGACCTGATCAGCCGGATCACCGGGGACATCCGGATCGCCAGGCACCTGTCCGGCCCGGCCCGGCCCTTCTGAGGTCCTGCCGCGTCCTGCCCCCGGGACCTACAGGGGGGCGCCGAGCGGCCCGAGCCGCGGTTCCAGGACCCGTGCCCAGTGGGCGCCGAAGTCCGGCTGGGTACCGTCGGCGTCGGTGAACCCGTACTCCTCGTACAGGCCCCAGGTGGACAGGGCCCGGCCCGTCTTCGCCATGACGTCAGGGTCCGCCGCCAGCGCCGCCACGGCCCGGCCCAGGTAGGCGGGGGTCTCGGAATGGGCGAAGTCCGGGTCCTTGGCCACGGCGTCCCGCCAGTTGGCCTCGGTGACGCCGAAATGCTCCAGCATCGCCTCCGAGCGCAGGAAGCCGGGGGTGATCGCGACGGCGGCGACGCCGTGGTCCTTCAGGTCGGCGGCCTGGGCGAAGGCCAGCCGGATGACCGTGGACTTGGCGACGTCGTAGAAGAAGGACCCCCGGTACCGGGCGGTGTTGCCGTCGGTGACCTCCACGACCAGGCCGCTGCGGCGGGCGGCCATCAGCCCCACCGCGTACCGGCTGGTGATCACGTGGGTCTCGACGGCCTGGCGCAGCAGCCGCAGGCCTTTCTCCAGGTCCTGTTCCCACAGCGGACTGCTCCAGTCGGTCAGCCGGTCCCCGCCCCAGACGCAGTTGACCAGGACGTCCAGGCGTCCGTCCTGTTCGGAGTCGATCCGCTCGACCAGCGCGCGGACCTCCTCGGCGCTGCTGTGGTCGGTGCGCACGGGGATGCCCACACCTCCCGCGGCGGTGACCGCGCGCGCCGTCTCCTCGATGGTCTCGGGGCGGCCCATCTCGGAGCGGCCGACCGAGCTGCTGCGGCCGGTGACGTACACCGTCGCCCCGGCGGCCCCGAGTTCGACGGCGATGCCCCGGCCGCCGCCGCGGGTGCCTCCGGCGACGAGCGCCACCTTGCCGGCCAGCTTCCGGCCGTTGCCGGTCATGACCCCTCCGTGTCGGAGCCGCCGTGCGGGGGGACGTGGGGGGCGAGGGCGGTGATGATCTCGCGCTCGAGCCGGTGCGGCAGCGTGCCCTCGCGGTCCAGGGCCCAGGTCAACCCCGCGCCCGCCACGACCGTCTGGATCGTGGCGGCCAGTGCCGCGACGTTCGTGCCGGCCGACAGCTCTCCGTTGTCCACCGCCTCGGCGAGCAGGGACTCGTACACCCGTCGCTGGGCCCGGTGGATGGTGAGGGCGTGCTCGTGCAGCTCCGGATCCGCCAGGTCGAGGCACAGGAAGGCCAGATGGTTCGCGTAGACCTCCGGCGTGGTCATCACGGCCATGGTGGTCACGGCCAGGTCCGTCACGGCCATGAGGGCGGTGGCGTGCTCGTCGCGCGCGCCCTCGTACATGGATTCGGCGTGCTTGGCGGACTCCTGCGCGAGGGCCAGCATGAGCCCCCGTTTGGAGCCGAACCGCTGTACGAGGGTGCCCGGGACCACTCCCACCTCGCGGGCCACGGCGGCGAGCGTGAGCCCTGCGGGCCCGACCTGACCGATCACGTCCGCCGCCGCACGCAGGATGGTCAGGTCGTCGACTCCCCGGGGACGTCCCATCACGGTTCCCTCCACGCCTCTGAGTAAATGACTGTTCATTTATTAAAGCAGCCAGGCGCCTCTCCGCCAAACTTCGGCGGTGCAGCCGGGAGTTCAGGCACTCGCTTCCGCGGCCGCGCGGGAACGGACGGTGGCGCGCAGCTCACCGCGTACGGGCTTGCCGACGGGGGTGCGCGGCACGGCGTCGATCGCCTCCACCCGGCGGATGCGCTCGAAGGGCGCCAGGCGGGTGTTGGCGCGGGCGGCGATCTCCTCCAGTACGGCGGGACCGGCGCCGGCGTCGCGCAGCACGATGCCCGCCCACGTGACCGATCCGTGCACGGCGTCGGGCCAGCCGACGACCGCGCACTCGGCGACCCGGGGATCGGAGCCGAGGACCCGCTCGACGGCGCTGGGCGAGACGAGTTCGCCGTCGTGCAGGAACACGTCGCCGAGGCGGTCGACGAGGAACAGCTGCCCGTCCGGGCCGGTCCGGCCGACGTCCCCGGTGGAGAACCAGCCGCCCTCCGCCACGGGCGGTCCCCCCTCCCCCAGGTAGCCGGCCATCAGCTGCGGCCCGCGCACCTGCACCTCACCGGTCTCCCCCGGACCCAGCGGCACCCCCGTCCCCGGGTCCACGACACGGCACTCCGTACCCGGCACCGGCGCCCCCACCGAACCGGGCGCCGGGCGGTCCGGGGTCTGGGAGTGGGTGAGCGGGGACAGTTCGGCCAGGCCGTAGCCCTGGAGGACGGGTACGCCGAGCCGCTCGGCCAGGACCCGGGCGGCGTCCGGGGCGAGGGCGCTGCCGCCCGACAGGACGGCGGTCAGCCGGGGCCCGGCGGGGACGCCGGGGAGCGGGGCGCCGTGGAGGCGCTCGTCGGCGGCGAGCCGGTGCAGGCGGGCGGGCAGCCCGTAGTAGTGGGTGGCTCCGGTGCTCTCGGCGAGCGCGAGCGAGGCCAGCGGCTCCGGGTCGGGGCACAGGACCTGGCAGGCGCCCGCGTACACGGCCGAGTTGAGGTGCATCGGCAGGTGGAGCGGCAGGTGGTTGAGGGTGACGGAGTCCGCCCCGAGGCGGTGCGCGGTGGCGGTCTGCACGGCGTTGGCGACGAGGTTGCGGTGGGTCAGGCGCACCCCCTTGGGCCGGCCCGTGGTGCCCGTCGTGAACTGTACGCACACCTCCGCGTCCGGATCGAAGGCGGCGGGCTCGCCGGAGGGCGCGCAGCGGGCGGCCGCGGCGACGGCGTCCAGGACGAGGTCCAGCGGGACGGTGTCCCCGGGGACGGGACCGTCCCCCGCGCCGGTGACCAGGACGAGGGACAGGCACGGCGGCCGGTCGCCGGGGTCGGCGAGCAGCGCGGCGGTGGCGCGGGGCACGACGGCCAGCTCCGCGCCCGCCGACGCCAGCACCTTCCCGAGCCGGGTGGGCGAGACGAGCGGGTTCAGCAGGACGACGGTGTTGCCGCTGCGGACGGTGCCGTAGTAGGCGGCGGCGAAGTCGGCGTCGAGGGTGTTCGCGATCCCGACGCGGGCCCCGCGGCGGCCGACCGAGCACTCCAGGTAGGCGGCGATCCGGTCGGCCCGGGCGTCGAGTTCGCCGAAGCTCAGCGTCCGGTCGCCCACGCGGAGCGCGGGGGCGCCGGGGGCGCGCTCGGCGGCCCGGCGGAGCAGTCCGTCGAGCGGAAGGTGCGGCAGGTGCGGCAGGTGCGGCGGTTCCGGTTGGGCGAGGGCCGGCACGGCTCTGCTCCCCTCTGCGCTGGGCGCTCCCGGTGACAGGGCCCTCCCACGGTCCGCGCCGGGGCTTGAAAGGCCGTCGAAGACCGCTCGAACCGGGTTGGGGGGTCCGCACAGGAGACGTCGCAGGGCAGGCGGGACTGTGCGGACACCCCCGTGACCCTCCCCGGGGGCGCGGTCAGCCGAGGTTCGCGAGGGCCCGGGCGAGGGCCCGGTCCGATCCGGCGGCCAGCACCGGCGGGGTGCTCCAGCCGTACGCGCCGATCCGCCGGGCGACCTCGTGCGCGAGCTCCGCCGCGCCCGGGTGTCCGCCGAGCGCGACCGGTTCCCCGGCGGCCAGGGCGGGGGCCAGCGCGGCCAGGGCGGCCGCCGCGGTCGGGGCGGTGGTGACCAGCTCCGGTGCTCCGGGGTACCGGAGCGCGAACCGGTCGTAGCAGTCCTCGGCGGCGCCCGGCGGCGGGAGCAGGCAGAC
This sequence comes from Streptomyces sp. NPDC048352, assembly GCF_040651895.1. Classification (NCBI taxonomy): domain Bacteria; kingdom Bacillati; phylum Actinomycetota; class Actinomycetes; order Kitasatosporales; family Streptomycetaceae; genus Streptomyces; species Streptomyces sp. NPDC048352. Next base: position 70,661 of record NZ_JBEZKZ010000017.1, on the reverse strand, counting down.
CCGGCCGGCCCCGGCCGCGGCGGCCGGGCGCAGGGTCCGCGCGGCCGGCACCGGGTCCGGGGCCACCCGGGGCAGCGGTGCCCCGTGCAGCGGTGTCAGCGCTTCGCCGACGGTCGTGCTCGGCCCGGCCTCGGACGGCAGGCGGCGCAGCAACAGGGCGGTCTGCCACAGCAGTTCGGCAGCGTCCCCGTCCGTGAACCGCGTCCGGTCGTGCACGGCGGTCAGCGTGAGCCCGCCGTCCCGGTCGTGCCGCGCCGAGACGGCGACGGGCACCCCGCTGCAGGCCCCGACCAGCTCTCCTTCCCCGTCCGGCAGACCCGGCTCCGGCGGTGGCTGCGGGTGGGGCCGGGTCCGGGGGCCGGACCCCGGCCACGGCGCCGCACCGGCCCGGCCTCCCCCCTCCGGCTGGAGGAAGGCCAGCACCGACTCCGTGACCGGGCTCCCGGGGGCCCACCCCCGGATCTGCCCGGCGGATACCCACTCGTACGCCGCGAGGTCCACCGCCCGGCCGCCGAGTTCCCCCAGCAGCTCCGCCACCGTGACGTCCGCGCGGACCTCCACCGCCACCGGCAGGGCGTTCCCGAGCGGTCCCGGCAGCTCCCCGGCCCCCTCCAGCGGGATCCCCCGCCCGGAGACGGCCGCCGAGAAGGCCACCGGCACGGCCGCCCCGCCCGGCCCGCCGCCCCCCGCCCGGTACAGCAGCAGCGCCCACACCGCGTGCAGCGCGGTGCTCTCGGCGGCGCCGAGCAGCGCGGCCCACGCGCGCAGCCGGCCGGCCTCCGCCGGGGTGAGCCGCTGGCGGGTGCGGCCGTGCCCGCGCTGGTGGGTGGGCCCCCGGTCCAGGGCGGGCAGGGTCACGCTCCCGGCGGGCGGCGCGGCCCGCGACCAGTAGGCCCGGGCGGGGGCGAGGTCCCGGCTGCCGACCCACTGGAGGTGGTCGCGCAGGTCGGGCCGCCGCTCCCCGCCCCGGGGCCGGCCGTCGGCGGCGTAGGCGCGGTGGAAGGAGCGCACCAGGTGGCCGGCGCCGACCCGGTCGAGCAGCGCGCGGTGGTAGGTGAGCAGCACCCGCGTGCCGCCGTCCGCCTCGTCGAGCAGGGCGATCCGCAGCGGCCCGGGCCGCGTCAGGTCGAACTCGCGCTTCCGCTCGGCGGCGAGGAGCGCGTCCCAGGCCTCGGGCCCGGCGCCGTCCGGCCGGTGGCGGGTGATCCGCGGGGCGGCGTACGGGTGCACGGCGAAGCCCGGCCGGGCTCCCGGAGCGGGCTCCGCGAGCCCGGTGCGCAGGACGGCCTCCTGGTCGGTGACGGTCTGCCAGGCGCGGGCGAACCGCTCGAGGTCGAGCGGCCCCGGCCGGCGCCAGTGCAGCTGCTCGGCGTGCAGGCCCCGGCCGGGGTGGGTGAGGCCGTCGAGCAGGACGTCGAGCTGGAGGGGCGCCGCGGGGAGGGTCCGCGGCCGGGGGGCGGCGGCCCGGGCGGCGGACAGCGGCGGGCGGTCGCCGGGGGCCGGGCTCATCGCCCCGGGATCAGGGTGCGGACGGCCGTTTCCGCGTGCCGCCGGGCGAGGTGCAGGACGCGGGTGCTCGCGCCGCCGAGGGCGCGGCGTACGTGGTCACGGGCCTGGGCGAGGTCGGCGCCGGGGCCGAGGACGGGCTCGATGTCCTCCTCGCGGAGCAGGACCTGGTGGCTGGCGACGGCGGTGACCCCGCTCTCGTCGGGGTTGACCGCCCACTCCCCGGTGTGGGCGGCCAGCAGCCGGGGGGTGCGGGTCTGCTTGAAGACGATCCGGCCGGCGTGCGGGAAGCAGACCCGGACCGACTCGGTGGTCTCGGCGCGGCCGTCGGCGCCGAGGGTGTCGGCGCTGAGCAGCTGGACGCCCTGGCGGTCCTCGACCACGTCGGCCCGGGTGATCTCGGGGAGGTGGACGGGCCAGTCACCGGCGCGGTAGAGGAAGTCGTAGACGAGCTCGGAGGGGCCGTGGACGCGGACCGAGTCCTCGAAGGTCAGCAGCAGGCCGTCGAGCTTCGCCCACAGCTCCGCGGTCTCCTTCAGCTGGTCGAGTTCGGCGCGGCTGTTGGTGTCGGTGGCCCGGGTGAGCCATTCGGCGCCGGCCGGGTCGTCGCCGCGGACCGCGAACCGGTGCAGCAGGGTCAGCCGGGAGCGGGCGGCGCCCAGTTCCTCGACGGTCCACCGGCCGCCCATGGAGGTGGCCGGGGGCGCCGGCACCTCCTGGTGGAAGTCGATGGTCCGCCGGCGGGGGTCCAGGGAGCGCTGGGAGACCCAGGAGGTGACCGTTCCGTTGGCGGTGGCCCACATGCCGAAGCGGTCCCTGGTCCCGTCGAAGTCCAGCCGCTCGACGTGGACGCTGGGCGGGACGAACAGCGGCCACTGGGTGGTGTCCGCGATCAGCGCGTAGACCACGCCCGCGGGGGCGGCGACGTCCACCGAGTACGACGTGTGCTGCACACGCTCATCCGACATCGGATCACACCTCTCTCAACCTCGCTCCCGACCATCGCGGGCGGCGGCGGAGGAGCACTCGAAGGGGCCTGGACCCCGGCTGCACCGGTCGTCCACGGGCCCTCGCGAGGAGGCCCGCCCGGTCGTCCGCGCGCCCGCGCGAGGACGGCCCGCCCGGTCGCCTGCCCCGGGACGCCGGGCTCAGACCCCGCGCGGTCCCCGGCTCGAGCGCCGCTCAGGCGCCCGCCTCGGCCGCCGCCCGCCGGCGCAGGCCGCGGCGCAGCGAGCGCCGCTCCGGCTTGCCCGTGGGCGAGCGCGGGACGGCGTCGAGGACCTCGACCCGCCTGATCTGCTCGTGCGGCGCCAGCCGGGCGTTGGCGCCCTCCACGATCGAGTCGAGTACGTCGAGCAGTCCGGGGGCGGTCGGGTCGGCGAGGACGATGCCGAGCCAGACGACGGCTCCGTGGACGGGGTCGGGCCAGCCCACGACCACGCAGTCCTCGACCCGGGGGTCGGCGGCGACGACGGCTTCGACGGCGGTGGGCGAGACGAGTTCGCTGTCGTACGAGAAGACGTCGTCGAGGCGGTCGACGAGGAACAGCTGCCCGTCCGGGCCGGTCCGGCCGACGTCCCCGGTGGAGAACCAGCCGCCCTCCGCCACGGGCGGTCCCCCCTCCCCCAGGTAGCCGGCCATCAGCTGCGGCCCGCGCACCTGCACCTCACCGGTCTCCCCCGGACCCAGCGGCACCCCCGTCCCCGGGTCCACGACACGGCACTCCGTACCGGGCACCGGCGCCCCCACCGAACCGGTGCCGGTCACGCCGTCGGGCCGCTGGGAGTGGGTGAGGGGGGAGAGCTCGGCCATGCCGTAGCCCTGGAGGACCGGTACCCCGAGCCGCTCGCCCAGCAGCCGGGCGTCTGCCGGGGCGAGCGCGCTGCCGCCGGAGAGGACCACGGTCAGCCGCCCGGGCCGGCCGGGGAGGGGGTCCGGCAGGCCGGCGCCCGCCGGGCCCTCGGCGAAGCGCAGGTCGGCGGCGAGCTGGTGCAGGCGGGCGGGCAGGGTGTAGAGGTGCGTCGCCCCGGTGCGGTCGGCCAGGTCGAGGGCGGCGGCCGGGCGGGGGCAGGGGCACAGCACCTGGCAGGCGCCCGCGTACACGGCCGAGTTGAGGTGCATCGGCTGGTAGAGCGGCAGGTGGTTCAGGGTCACCGCGTCGGCGTCCAGCCGGTGGGCGGCGGCCGTCTGCGCCGCGTTCGCGACGAGGTTGCGGTGGGTGAGCCGCACCCCTTTGGGCCGGCCCGTGGTGCCCGTCGTGAACTGCACGCAGGCTTCCGTGTCCGGGTCGAAGGCCGCGCGGGGGCGGGGCGGCGCGGGCGGCGCGCTGTCCAGGGCGACGGACAGCGGCAGGGCGTCGCAGGGGACGATCCCGTCGGGTGCGTCGGTGACGACGACCGCGCGCAGCAGGGGCAGCCGGTCCGCCATCTTGACCAGTTGTTCGGCGGTGGCGGTGGGCACGAAGGCGGTCTCGACCGCGGCGTCCTCGCAGACGTGGCGCAGCCCGGCCGCCCTGACCAGCGGGTTGAGGAGGACGACGGTGTTCCCGCTGCGCAGGGTGCCGTAGTAGGCGGCGGCGAAGTCCTCGTCGAGGGTGTTCGCGACGCCGACGCGGGCCCCGCGCCGTCCCAGGGCGTGTTCCAGGTAGGCGGCGAAGCGGTCGGCGCGGGCGTCGAGTTCCGCGAAGGTCCGCAGGCCGTGGGCGGTACGGACCGCGCAGGCGGCGGGGTCGCGCCGCGCGGCCAGCCGCAGCAGCCCGTCGACGGGCAGTTCCGGGTATCTGAAGATCGGCACGGTGCTGTCCTCCTGATCGGGCTGATCCCGGCCCATCAGGGTCCTCATCCCCGGTTGAGGCCCCTTGGAAGGGCACTGGATCCGTCCGCACCGACCGCCCGCCCGCGCCGCCCGACCGTTAACGCCGTTAACGCCGCCACCCCTCAGGACGGCAGAGACCGTTAACGCCGTTAACGCCGCCAACCCGCAGAACGGCAGGGACCGTTAACGCCGTTAACGCCGTCAACGGCCTGCCCGTTCAGGCGGAGCAGGCGGGCAGGCCGCCGTGGAAGGCGACCATCTCGCGGAACATCCCCTCGACGTCGAGCGGCCGGCCCGGCGGCGCTCCCGCCGCTTCCGCGTAGGCGCGGTGCAGGTTGGGGACCAGGCGCTCGCTGTCGAGGAGCTCCGCGTAGGGCCCGAGGTCCGCCTCGTGCGCGGTCTCCAGCGGGGTCAGTCCGGCCGCGATGCCCTCGGCGGCCAGCCGCTGCACGTGGCGCAGGTACCCGGCGGTGGTGTCGAGGAGCTCGGGGCCGCCGACCGGGCCGTGCCCGGCGACGACGGTGCGCGGGCCGAGGGCGCGCAGCGCCTCGATGGCGGCGAGCGAGCCGGCGACCGAGCCGGACAGGCAGAACGGTGTGGCTCCGGACATCACGACGTCCCCGGTGAACAGGACCCGCTGTTCGGGCAGCCACACCACGGTGTCGCCGGCGGTGTGCGCGGCGGTGCCCGGGTGCAGCAGCTCGGCCCGGGTGTCCCCCACGGCCAGGGTGAGCGCGTCGCGGAAGGTCAGCCCGGGCAGCTCCACGCGGACCTCACCCCAGGGGACGTCCGGCCACAGTCCGGTCAGGTGCAGTCCGGCGAGGGCCATCTCCTCCCGGGTCCCCTCGTGCGCGACGACCAGCGCCCGGTCGGCGAAGAACCGGTTGCCGAAGGTGTGGTCGCCGTGCGCGTGGGTGTTGACCACGAAGCGCGGGGCCTCGGGGGTGACCCGTGCGACGGCCTCCTTCAGCGCCCTCGCCCGCGCCTCGGTGGCGGCCGTGTCGATCAGCGCGGGCCCGCCGCCCGCGCCGCGGCCGCCGGTGACCAGGCCCGCGTTGTTGAGGCACCAGCCGCCGTCCGGCTGGACGTACGCGTACACGTGCTCGGCCACCTCCCGCATCCGGGGGGCCGCGGCGGGGCCGGTCACCGGCCCCGGACCACCAGGGCCGCGTTGAAGCCGCCCCGGCCGCGCGCGAGGACCAGGGCCGTGCGCATCCGCCCGGGCGTACGGACCTCGGTCACCAGGTCGATCGGGCAGTCCCCGGCGGGCGGCCCGGTGTGGACGGTCGGCGGGATCACCCCGTCCCGCAGGGAGAGCAGGGCGGCGGCCAGGTCGAGGGAGGAGCCGCCCGCGGCGAGCCGGCCCGTCATGGTCTTGGGGGCGGTCACCGGGACCGCGTACTCCCCGAAGAGGTCCGCGATGGCCCGGGCCTCGTCCCGGTCGGCGGCACGGCGGCCGGCCGCGTCGGCGAAGACGACGTCGACGTCGGCGGGGGCGAGCCCGGCCTCGCGCAGGGCCAGCGCGGCGGCGTCGCCGAGGCGCGGGGCGCCGCCGGAGCCGGGCGGCGGGTCGAAGGTGGCGGCGTACCCGGCGACCGAGCCGTACACGTCGGCGCCCCGCTCCCGGGCGGCGGCCGCGTCCTCCAGGACGAGCAGCGCACCGCCCTCGCCGACCACGTGCCCGCCGGCGTCGGCGGAGAAGGGCAGGTAGGCGCGGGCCGGGTCCTCGACGGTGCTCAGCTCGCCGGTGGCCAGGTGGGCGGCCCAGCCCCAGGGGCAGAGCGAGGAGTCCATGCCGCCGGTGACGACCAGCCGGATGCCCTTGCGGATCTGGCGGCGGGCCTGGGCGACCGCGTCGAGCCCGCCGGCCTGCTCGCTGACGAGCACGCTGTTGGGGCCGCGCATGCCGTTCCGGATGGAGATCTGGCCGCTGTTGACGGCGTAGAACCAGGCGAAGGACTGGTACGCGCTGACGTACTGGCCGCCCTTGCTCCACAGGGCCTGGAGCTCGCGCTGGCCGAACTCGTAGCCGCCCGCGGAGCTGGCGGTGATCACGCCCGCCGCGTAGTCGGGCAGCTGGGCCGGGTCCACGCCGGCGTCGGCGAGCGCCTCGTCGGCCGCGGTGAGGGCGAGCCGGGTCACCTGGTCGGTCTGCGGCAGCAGCCGGCCGGGCAGGTGCTCGGCGGCGTCGAAGCCGGGGACCTCGCCGGCGAGCCCGACGGGGTACGGGGAGGCGTCGAAGCGGGTGAGGGGGCGGATGCCGTTCTCGCCGCGCAGGACGGCGGCCCACCAGGCCCCGGTGCCCAGGCCGTTGGGGGCGGCGACGCCGATTCCGGTGACGACCGGGTCGGCGGAGGCCGCCCCGGCCGACATGGCGGGAGCGGGGGCGGGCGCGGTGACGGTGTCGGTGGTCATGCGGCATCTCCCAGACGCGGGCGGGTCAGGATCATGGCGCTCTGGAAGCCGCCGAAGCCGCTGCCGACGCTGAGCACGGCGTCGGTGCGGTGCTCGCGGGCGGTCAGCGGGATGTAGTCCAGGTCGCAGCTCGGGTCGGGGGTGCGCAGGTTCGCGGTCGGGGGGACCGTGTTGTGCTCGATGGCCAGGGCGCTCGCGGCCACCTCCAGGGAGCCGATGGCGCCCAGGGAGTGGCCGATCATCGACTTGATGGAGCTGACCGGGACCTCGTAGGCGCGCTGTCCGAGGGCGCGCTTGAAGGCGGCGGTCTCGTGCCGGTCGTTCTGCTTGGTGCCGGAGCCGTGGGCGTTGACGTAGTCGACGGCGCCGGGGTCGAGGCGGGCCTCGTCGAGGGCGACGGTGATGGCCTCGGCCATCTCGCGGCCCTCGGCGCGCAGTCCGGTCATGTGGTAGGCGTTGCCGCGGCTGGCGAAGCCGGCGATCTCCGCGTACACGTGGGCGCCGCGGCGCCGGGCGCTCTCCAGCTCCTCCAGGACGAGGACGGCCGAGCCCTCGCCGAGGACGAACCCGTTGCGGGTGGCGTCGAAGGGCCGGGAGGCGGTCGCTGGGTCGTCGTTGCTCGGCGAGGTGGCCTTGATGGCGTCGAAGCAGGCGACGGTGATCGGGGAGATGGGGGCCTCGGTGGCGCCGGTGACCATCACGTCGGCGCTGCCCTCGCGGATCAGCTCCACGGCGTGGCCGATGGAGTCCAGTCCGGAGGTGCAGCCGGTGGAGACCATGGAGACGGGCCCCTGGGCGCCGACCCGCCAGGCCACCTCGGCCGCCATCGAGCTGGGCACGAAGTAGTCGAACAGGTGCGGCACGGCGAGGGTGTGGTCGACCTCCCAGGTGGAGCCGCCCTTGCTCACCGCGTTGTACTCGGTGTCCAGGCCGGTGGTGCAGCCCACCGCGCTGCCCAGGGTGACACCGGTGCGCGCCGGGTCCAGGGCCGCCGTGTCGAGGCCGCTGTCGCGCACCGCCTCGTCGGCGCTGACCAGCGCGAACTGCGCGGCCCGGTCCAGGCGGGCCGCGTCCTCGGGGGTGAAGCCGTGGGCGAGCGGGTCGAAGTCCACCTCGGCCGCGATGCGGGAGCGGAAGCCCGTGGCGTCGAAGAGGCTGATGGCACGGGTCGCGGTCCGGCCGGAGGTGAGCCGGGCCCAGTACTCCCCGGTGCCCACTCCCCCGGGTGCGACCACGCCGATCCCGGTGATGACGACGCGTCGGTTCATGGGGTGTCCTTCACGGTGAGTCCTTCTTCTGTGCTGGCTTCGGCGAGCCGCGACCGGACCGCGCGGCGCAGGGAGCCGATGACGGCGGCCACGTCCTCGTCGCTGAGGCCGGGGTGCAGGGGCAGGCGCACGGTGCGGTCGACGGCCCAGTCGCAGGCGGGGAGCCGGGCCGCCGGGGCGTCCTCGGCGGGGTCCTGGACCCGGACCCGGTGCAGGGGGGCGTAGTGGGAGGTGGTGTAGATCTCCTCGGCAAGCAGGTCGGCGACGACCTTGTCCTTGATGGCGGGGTCCAGCTGCACCCAGTACAGGCAGTGGGTGGTGTCCTGGCCCTCGGGCAGCGGCGGGGGCGTCAGCAGCCCCTCGGTCCCGGCCAGCTCCCGGTCGTAGCGCTCGGCGATCCGGGTGCGCCGCTCCACCATCTCGGGGAGGCGGCGCAGCTGTACGTGGCCGATGGCGGCGGTCAGGTCGTTGCCGACGATGCCGCGCCCGTACTCGGGCAGGTCGGGCTCGCCCCCGCCGGCGGGGGTGGTGTGGCCGAAGCTGGTGGCCCGTACGAGGCCGCGGTGCGCGAGGAGCCTGGTCCGGGCGGCGCGCTCGGGGTCCTTGGCGTACACCATGCCGCCGTCGCCGGTGACGATGACCCGGCCGGGGTCGAAGCTCCAGACGGCGAGGTCGCCGAAGGTGCCGGCGGGCACGCCGTCGACGCGGGAGGCCACCGAGCAGGCGCCGTCTTCGATGAGCAGGACGCCCAGTTCGCGGCAGCGCGCGGCGATGCGGACGACGTCGCCGGTGCGGCCGCCGTAGTGCAGCAGCAGGACGGCCCGGGTGCGCTCGGTGAGGGCGGCCTCGATGTCCTCCAGGGCCGGGTTGAGCGTGCGGCGGTCGACGTCGCAGAAGACGGGGCGGCCGCCGCGGGCGGCGATGGCCTCGGCGGTGGGGGGCAGGCCGATGGACGGCAGCACGACCTCGTCGCCGTCCTGGAGGCCGAGGGTCTCGAAGGCCAGGTGCAGGGCGGAGGTGCCGGAGCTGGTGAAGACGACGTGGTCGGCGGGGATGCCCAGGTGTTCGGCGAAGGCCGCCTCGAAGGCCCTGGTCCGCCGTCCGCTGCCGAGCCGCCGGTCGTGGAACACCCCGGCGACCGCATCGAGTTCCTCCGCTCCGACCTGGGGCTGAAACAGGTTGATCATGGTCGCCTCTCACGTGCGGGTGTCCGTCCGAGCTTGTGGACGGCCGCTCGACGCCCGATGGAGGCCCGGTGGTCCCCGTACCGGCGGACCGCCGTCCGGGGCAGGTGGCGGCGCTGCGCCGACGGGCTGGCCCGGCCCGGTCCGAGAGCCCTTCGAGCACCCCTCCACCGAGGTGGCGGAGTCTCCGCGTGCGTCACCCGTCGAAAACCGCCGAGGAGTTCACATGCCGGACCAGGACCAGGACCAGACCAAGCGTGTTGCCGTTGTCACGGGCGCGACCAGCGGTATCGGCCTGGAAGTGGCCCGCACCCTGGCCTCCTCGGGGCACCGCGTCTTCATCGGCGCCCGCGACGCGGACAACGTCGCCCGGACGGTGAAGGAGCTCACCGCCGAGGGCCTCGAGGTCGACGGCGCGAGCGTGGACGTCCGCAGCGGGGAGGGCGTACGGGCCTGGATCGAGGCCGCCGTGCAGCGGTTCGGCACCCTCGACGTGGTGGTCAACAACGCCGGCCGGTCGGGCGGCGGCGTCACCGCCGACATCGCCGACGAGCTGTGGAACGACGTCATCGAGACCAACCTCACCAGTGTCTTCCGGGTCACCCGCGAGGCCCTGAACACCGGCGGCCTGCGCGCCAAGAACCGCGGCCGCATCATCAACATCGCCTCCACCGCGGGCAAGCAGGGCGTGGTCCTGGGCGCCCCCTACTCCGCGTCCAAGCACGGCGTGGTCGGCTTCACCAAGGCGCTGGGCAACGAGCTCGCCCCGACCGGCATCACCGTCAACGCCGTCTGCCCCGGCTACGTCGAGACCCCGATGGCCGAGCGCGTCCGCCAGGGCTATGCGGCCGCGTACGACACCACCGAGGAGGCCGTGCTGGAGAAGTTCCAGGCCAAGATCCCCCTCGGCCGCTACTCCACGCCGCAGGAGGTCGCCGGGCTCGTGGGCTACCTGGCCTCCGACACGGCCGCCTCGATCACCTCCCAGGCCCTCAACGTCTGCGGCGGCCTCGGGAACTTCTGAGTCCCCCGTCCCGCGCGTCCCCTCACGACCCCCGAACCCGAGGAGCAAGACCATGCCGCAGCAGGGCCTGCGCGAAGTGGAGCACGAGATCACCGTCTCGGCCCCGGCCGCCGCCGTGTACCGGTTGATCGCCGAGGTCCGGAACTGGCCGCGGATCTTCCCCCCGACCCTCTACGTGGACCACGTCCCGCAGGGCGGCAACGAGGAGCGCATCCAGATCTGGGCGATCGCCAACGGCGAGCCCAAGAACTGGACCTCGCGGCGCACCCTGGACCCGGAGCGGCTCACCATCACCTTCCGCCAGGAGATCCCCGCGCCGCCGGTCGCCGCCATGGGCGGCACCTGGATCATCGAGCCGGTGTCGCGGTCCGAGTCCCGGGTGCGGCTGCTGCACGACTACCGGGCGGTGGGCGACGACCCGGCGAGCCTGCTGTGGATAGACCAGGCCGTCGACCGCAACTCGCGCTCGGAGCTCGCCGCGCTCAAGGCGAACGTCGAGCACGCCCACGCCACCGAGGACCTCACCTTCTCCTTCGAGGACACGGTGCGCGTCGACGGCTCCGCCAAGGACGTCTTCGACTTCGTCAACGAGGCGGACCGGTGGCCCGAGCGGCTGCCGCACGTGGCGGTCGTACGCCTCACCGAGGACACCCCGGGCCTCCAGGAGCTGGAGATGGACACCCGCGCCAAGGACGGCTCGGTCCACACCACCAGGTCCTACCGGGTGACCTTCCCGCACGAGAAGATCGCCTACAAGCAGACGACCCTGCCGGCGCTGATGAGCCTGCACACCGGTTACTGGACCTTCGCCGAGGACGGGGAGGGCGGCGTCCTCGCCTCCTCCCAGCACACCGTCACCCTCAACACCGACAACATCGCCCGGGTGCTGGGCCCCGGGGCCACGGTCGAGGACGCCAAGGAGTACGTGCGGACCGCCCTCAGCACCAACAGCACCGCCACCCTCCACCACGCCAAGGCCTTCGCCGAGCAGCGGGCCCGCGCATGACCGAGGGGACGCCTCGGGTCTGGCTGGTCACGGGCGCCTCGCGGGGCCTGGGGCGGGCCGTCGCCGAGGTCGTCCTCGAGTCGGGTGACACGGTCGTCGCCACGGCCCGCCGCGCCGAAACGCTCGACGGCCTCGTCCGGCGCTTCGGCGACCGGGTCCTGCCGATGGCCCTGGACGTCACCGACCGCTCGGCGGTGTTCGCCACCGTGGCCGAGGCCGGCGAGCGGGCCGGGCGCATCGACGTCCTGCTGAACAACGCGGGCTACGGGCTGGCCGGGGCCGTCGAGGAGGTCGACGAGCGGCAGGTGCGCGACCAGTTCGAGGTGAACTTCTTCGGCGCGCTGTGGATGTCGCAGGCCGTGCTGCCGCTGATGCGCCGCCAGGGCAGCGGCCACCTGCTCCAGATGTCCAGCATCGCGGGCGTGACCACCTACCCGAACCTGGGCGTGTACTGCGCCAGCAAATGGGCCCTGGAGGCGGTCGGGGAGACCCTGGCCCAGGAGGTCGCGGGCTTCGGCATCAAGGTCACCCTGGTGGAGGCCGGCGAGTTCCGCACCGACTGGAGCGGGGGTTCGATGGTGCGGGCCGCGCCGATGCCCGCGTACGACTCCGTCCTCGCGCAGCGCCGGCACGGCCTGTCGGGGGCCTTCGCGCACCTCCAGCCCGGGGACCCGCGCCGGGCCGGCGTGGCGCTGCTGCGCCTGCTCGAGGCGGAGGAGCCGCCGCTGCGCGTGCTGCTGGGCGCCGGCGCGGCCGACCGGGCCCCGGCCGTCCTGCGCGAGCGCCTCGCCGCCTGGGAGGAGTGGGACCCGCTGGCCCGGACGACGGACTTCCCGCCGCGGCCCGGGCCGTGACCCCTACAGGCCGCCAGCCCCATCAGCCCCTGGTCGCCCGCGCCCTGCCGGTCGAGCTCGTCACCCTCCCCCTCGACGCGCTGCTCGTAGGCGGTGTCCACGCCCTGCGCGATGTCCGGGGACTGCGCCCCGATGGACACCGACACACCGCAGGAGGCGCCGTCGATGCCCGCTCGACCGGCGTGTGCACCGGCCCGGCGGGAGCCCGGCCGGCAGGTCCTCAGACCGCGGCGCGCTCCGCGGCCGGCTCCCGGCGGGAGGCCGGGCTGAGCAGGCCCACGTGGAGCTGTCTGAGCTCCGGGGACGGCTCCAGGCCCAGTTCGTCCGCGAGGAGGCGCCGGACCTTCTGGTAGGCCTGCAGGGCCTCCGCACGGCGGCCGGCGGCACCGAGCGCCGCGATGAGCCGGCTGTGGAACCACTCGTTGAGCGGGTAGTCGTTGATGAGCTTGCGCAGCTCGGGGATGGACTCGCGGTACCGGCCGAGGCGCCCCTGCGCCTCGATGCGGGTCTCGAAGGCCCTGATGCGCAGCTCCTCGAGGTGCACGACGTGCCCGGCGAGGACGTCGCCGGCCGGGAAGTTCGACAGGGCCGGCCCGCGCCACAGGTCGAGTGCCTGGCGGACGGTGCGCAGGGCCCGGGCCGGCTCGTCCTCGGCGAGTTCGTGGCGGGCGCGGGTGACGAGCCGCTCGAAGACCCGGATGTCGACCTGGGATTCGTCGACCTGCATCGCGTAGCCGGGCGGGCTGGTGACGATCAGGCAGCGGTCGGCCGGCGCCAGCCGCTCCTGCGTGAACATCCGGCGGGCGTGGTAGACGTACGTCTGGAGCGTGGTGACGGCGCTGCGCGGCGGGGTCTCGCCCCACAGCTCCCGGATGAGGGCCTCGGCCGTGACGATCTCCCCGGGCCGGGTGAGCAGCAGTGCGAGCGTCTGGCACACCTTCGGCGTTCCGGGCTGGTAGGTCCTGCCGTCGTCGGTGACGATTTCAAAGGGGCCGATGAGATTGAATCGCATGGAAGATGACTCCTCATCAGCGGAATTCGGCGACAACGGCGGGCGCCCGCCACGACCGAAAGTCTCTTGCGCGCCGAATGGGCACGTCAACCGGCGGTACGTCAGAACGCGGTCAATCTCCGTCAGAATTGAGCCGCCTCCTGGCCGGTTCTTCCCCCGCCGTCCGGGGAAAGCGAAAAGACGGCCGTCCCGCCGGATTTCTCCGGCGGGACGGCCGTCGTCATTCGACCGGCTTTCCGTTACTCACCGAGCAGGTAGCGGATGTGCTTGACCAGCTCGCCGATGTCCTCGCGCAGCAGGCTGTAGTGGTCGGCGTCGAGGTCGATGACCGTCGGCGGCTCGGCCGAGTAGCCGCTGCTGTTCTCGAGGAACGAGTAGTCGTCGCCCTCGGCCTTGAAGATGCTGATCGGCGCCTGGAGGGTGCGCTCGGCCAGCTCGCGGAACGAGTACTCGAATTCGTAGGTCTGGCCCACGACCGAGATGATCCGCTTGGCGAGGTCCACGTCGATGCCCTTGAGCTCGCTGATGAACTCGGCGAAGGACGCCTCGTCCGTCACGGTCTCCAGGCACTTCTCCAGGTCGGGGCCGGAGATGGTGCCGGTGAACACCGAGAAGAGGATCGTCGTGTAGGCGCGGTTGGCGAAGGAGGCCTCACGGCCCCACACCTTGCCGTTCTCGGCGCGCACCTTCGGCGAACCCGGGGCGATCAGGAAGAGGTTCTCCACCTTCTCGCCCGCCTGCTCCAGCTGGAAGGCGGTCTCGAAGGCCACGCGGGCGCCGAAGGAGTAGCCCCACAGGGTGTAGGGGCCGACGGGCTGGAGTTCCTTGATGGCCTCGATGTCCGCCTTGGCCATCTCGACGATGGTCTCGTACGGGGTCTCGCCCTCGTTGATGCCGTACGACTGGACGCCGTAGAACGAGCGGCCGAGACCGATCTCGCCGGCCAGCGTGCGCAGGTTCATCGGGTAGCCGCCCAGGCCCGGCCAGCACAGCACCGGCTTCTGCTTGCCGGTCTCCGCGTGCAGGCGCACCAGGCGCGAGGACTCCTGGGCGACCTCGCGCTCCAGGCGGCGGGCGAGCTTCTCGACGGTCGGGGACTCCAGGACCGTCTGGAGCGGCAGGGAGACGCCCAGGCGCGAGTTGAGCTCGCGGATGAGGCCGACGGCGATCAGCGAGTTGCCGCCCGACTCGAAGAAGTCGTCCTGGACCGAGACGTTCTCGCGGCGCAGGGCCTTGCCCCAGACCTCCGCGATCTCCTTCTCGGTCTCGGTGCGCGGGGCGACGAAGGGACGCTCCACCAGCTCGGCGTTGACCTGGTCGGAGACGGCCAGCGCCTTCACGTCGATCTTGCCGTTGGCGGACAGCGGCAGCCGCTCGAAGACCACGACCCGGTTGGGGATCATGTAGTCCGGCAGGAAGCTGACGAGGTCGTCGCGGATCAGCTCCGCGGGACCGCGCATGTGGACGCTGTCCTCGCGCATGCCCTCGTGGCCGAGCTGCTCGTCGCTGATGCGGCCGCCGACGAAGAAGTACGACGGGCCGGTCTCCACGCCGTTCGCCTGGAGGACGGAGTCGATCCGGCGCGAGGCCGGCAGCGGGTTGCCGGTCTTGGAGCTGTAGCCGGAGGACATGAAGCCCAGGTTCAGGCCGTTCATCATCAGGTGCTGGAGCTTCTTGCCGAGGGTGACGTAGTGCATCCACTCCTCGGGGGCGCGGCTGATCACGCTGATGCCGAAGCTCGAGGCCTGGTACACCGACTGGTTGATCGCGATGACGTGCTTCTTGAGGACGACCTCGTCCGCGAAGCGGGTCAGCTTGCCGTCGGCGTAGCGGTACTGGCCCTCGGGGAGGTTCGCGACCTTGCCGCCGTGCGTCTGGACGTAGACCTCGGCGTGGTCCTCGCGCTCGCCCGCGTGCGGGACCAGCTCGAAGGTGCCCAGGTAGTAGTCCTCGTCGGCGACGTCCAGCAGGTCGCGGACCGCGGGCTCGAAGGCCAGGTCGCGGATGTCGAGGCCGTAGGAGGGCAGGATCTGCTCGAAGAGGCCGACGATGTGGCCGGTCTCGATCTCCAGCACTTCCTGGATGTTGTTCTTGTAGACCGGCTCGATGCCGCTCTTCTTGCCGATGAAGTGGACGTGCGCGGTCGGCTTGCCGGTGGCGGCCTTCTCGCTGATCAGCACGAGCTGGTGGCGGACCGGCTGGTAGTAGTAGTAGCCGGGCTGCAGGCCGCCGACGCCCTCCAGCTCGAAGTACATCTGCGTCGCGTACAGGGCGCCCGGCGAGGCGTAGCCGTACTTGGGGAGCAGCCGCTCCTCGCTGACGTACTGGCCGAACCAGCGCAGGATCTGGCCCAGCTCGGAGGGCGCCAGGTCGGCCGCCTTGCGCGAGTAGGCCGCGGTGACCTTGGCTCCGAGCAGCCCCAGCAGGTCGGCCTCGGTGACCGCGCCGCCCTCGTAGAAGCGGTAGGTCTTGCGGGCGAAGACCCGGGCGCGCTGCTCGGGGGTGGGCTCGGCGCCCTCCAGGTCGAAGGCCGGGCGGGCCGCCAGCTCGGTGTCGTCGCGCAGGCCCGGGTTGGAGAGCTGCGCCTTGACCTGGAGCTTGCTCTTCTTCGACGCGTGGTGGGAGCCGTGGTTGCCCTGGTCCATCAGGGCGGCTTCCTTCTCGCTCAGCTCGACGCAGGCGATCAGGTTCTGGAAGCCGGTGCGGCCGTCGTTCTTGACGATGACGGCGGCGTTGCGGACCCAGTCGTGGTTCTCGATCGCCAGGGATATCTCGTCCAGCTCGACGCGGTAGCCGCGCAGCTTGACCTGGTTGTCGGCGCGGCCGGCGAACTGCACGGTGCCGTCCGGGTTCCACTGGCCGAGGTCGCCCGTCTTGTACAGGCGGGTGGGCGCGGCGCCCTCCTCGAGCTGGATCTCCACGAAGCGGTCGGCGGTCAGGTCGGGGCGGTGCAGGTAGCCGCGCGCCAGCTGGACGCCGCCGATGTACAGCTCGCCGATCTCGCCGACGCCGACCGGCTTGAGGTCCTCCCTGCCGAGGATGTGGTAGGTGGTGCCGTGCACCGGGGCGCCGATGGAGATGGACTGCGGTCCCTCGTCCAGCTCGGCCGGGTCGACCACGAACGAGGAGGAGTTGATGGTGCACTCCGTCGGCCCGTAGACGTTGATCAGGGCGCGGCCCGGCATCTCCTGCGTGGTCTGGATCGCCAGCAGGCGGGAGAGGGCCTCACCGCCGCTGAAGATCTGCTGGAGCGAGACGCACTCCTGGAACTTCTCGGTGTCGAGCAGGCCCTGGAGCAGGGTCGGGACGCACTGGAGGGTGGTCACGCCGTGCTTGACGATGGTCTCGATGAGGCCCTCGGGGTCGGCGTAGACGCCCGGGGCGCCCATGACGACGGTGGCGCCGTTGGCCGGGGAGAGGATCTCCCACTGGGCGGCGTCGAAGCTCATCGGGGTCTTCTGCAGGATGACCTTGCTGCGGTCGATCCCGTAGGTCTCCCGCAGCCAGCCGAGCTGGCTGACGATACTGCTGTGCTCGATCATCACGCCCTTGGGCTTGCCCGTGCTGCCCGAGGTGTAGATGACGTACGCGAGGGTGTCCGGGCGGGCGCCCTCGACGGCGGGCAGCTCGTGGCCCTCGGGGAGGACGAACGCCTCGGAGTCGCGCAGGGTGACGACCGTGACGTCCTGCGGGGCCAGCTCGCGCAGGCGGGACACGAGGCGCTGCTGCGCCAGGATGATCTTCGCCTGGCTGTTCTCGATCATGTAGCGGAGCCGGTCCTCGGGGTACTCCGGGGACAGCGGCAGGTAGGCGGCGCCGGCGCCCAGGATGCCCCACGCACCGACCATCAGGTCGATGGACGGCTCAACGAAGAGGCCGACGCAGTCGTCCGCGGAGACACCGAGGTGTCTCAGGTACTCGGCCAGGGCCGCGCTCCGGGAAGCCAGCTCACGGAAGGTGAGCTTCTCCTCCCGGTAGGCGACGGCGATCGCCTCGGGGTGCTCGGCCACACGCTGGGCGAGCAGGCCGGGCAACGTGTGGGTGCCGCGCAGGGTGGGCTCGAGCACGCTGGTCTCCTGAAGAGTCATTTCCCGCTTCCTTACGTTCCGTTGTGGAGCAGCGGGCGCGGTCGAGCGCCCCCGCGACCGGGTTCCGGCGTGCCGGCGTGCCCGGTGTGAACGAACGCCTCACCGCGAGCGTGGGGGTGGTGTCCGCTCGGGTCGGACACCGCGGAAGCGGTGGGGCGTCAGTGGCCGAGGCGACTGCTCGGCCGGAAGAACCGAAGAACTGAGGGGCGCAAGGGCAATGCCTCACCACCCGGTAAGACCGGAACGGCGCGGTGCGTGCGGCCGCCTCCCCCTACGGACGGACGGGCCCCCGTCGGCCCGTCCGTCCGGGCGATCACCGGCTCCGCAGGAGCCGGGTTACTGATCCGTTCTCGAACACCTCGCGTGAGGCACCCGCGATGAGCGGGGCGATCGACAGGACGGTGACCTTGTCGATGCCCAGTGCCGCGGGCACCGGCAGGGTGTCCGTGAAGACGAACTCGCTGACGCGCGAGTTCTTCAGGCGGTCCGCCGCGGGGCCGGAGAGCACCCCGTGCGTGGCCGCCACGATGACGTCCCGAGCGCCCTGGGCGAACAGGGCGTCGGCGGCGGCACAGATCGTGCCGCCGGTGTCGATCATGTCGTCGACCAGGACGCAGACCCGGTCGCGGACGTCACCGACCACCTCGTGGGCCGTGACCTGGTGGGCCACGTCCTTGTCGCGCCGCTTGTGGACGATGGCCAGCGGAGCGCCGAGGCGGTCGCACCAGCCGTCGGCCACGCGCACGCGGCCGGCGTCGGGCGACACGACGGTGAGGGCGTCGCGGTCCACCTTGGAGCCGATGTGGTCCGCGAGGACCGGCATGGCGAACAGGTGGTCCACGGGACCGTCGAAGAAGCCCTGGATCTGGTCGGCGTGCAGGTCGACCGTCAGGATCCGGTCCGCGCCGGCGGTCTTGAGCAGGTCCGCCACCAGGCGGGCCGAGATGGGTTCCCGGCCGCTGTGCTTGCGGTCCTGGCGCGCGTATCCGTAGAACGGCAGGATCACCGTGATGCTGCGGGCCGAGGCCCGCTTCAACGCGTCGATCATGATGAGCTGTTCCATGATCGACTTGTTGATCGGCGCCGTGTGGCTCTGGACCACGAAGCAGTCCGCGCCGCGCACGGAGGCGTGGTAGCGGACGTAGATCTCGCCGTTGGCGAAGTCGATCGCCTTCGTCGGGACCAGCGTCGTGCCCAGTTCGGCCGCGATTGCCTCGGCCAGCTCGGGGTGTGCGCGCCCCGAGAAGAGCAGCATCTGTCCGGAGTCGCTCACGCGGCGCCGGCCTCCTCGAGCGTCGGGTAGTCGGTGTAGCCGGTGTGGTCGCCGCCGTACCACGTGCTCTCGTCGGCCTGGGCCAGCGCGGCACCGGCGCGGATGCGCTCCGGCAGGTCCGGGTTGGCGATGAAGGCCGAGCCGAAGGCGACGGCGCAGGCGACGCCGGTCTCCAGGGCCTCGGTGGCGATCTCGGCGGAGACGGCGACGCCGTTCTCCGGGTGCGGGCAGAGGATGATCGTGCCGGTCCACTGCGCGCGCAGGGCCGCGATGTGGTCGCGGTTGCCGCCCTCGAGGATGTGCAGGAAGGCGACCGGCGGCAGGGCCGCGACGAGCGCCTCGTAGAGGGCGCGGGTGTCGCCCTCCACGATGTCGTTGTACGGGTTCGACGGCGAGATGCGCACGCCGACGCGGTCGGCGCCGATGCGCTCGGAGACCGCCTCGACCACCTCGATCGCGAAGCGGACGCGGTTCTCGATCGAGCCGCCGTACTGGTCGGTGCGCTGGTTGGTGTTCTCCGCCAGGAACTGGTGGAGCAGGAAGCCGTTGCCCGCGTGGATCTCGACGCCGTCGAAGCCGGCCTCGATGGCGAGTTCGGCGGAGTCCGCGAACTCCTTGACGATGCCGGCGATCTCCTCGACCGTCAGGGCGCGCGGCTGCGGGTAGTCCAGCGGGCCCTGGGGGCCGTAGGCCTGGCCGGCCGCGGTCACGGCGGACGGGGCGACCGACTGGTGGCCGCTCGGGTACAGCGAGGGGTGGCCGATGCGGCCGCAGTGCATGAGCTGCGCGGCGATCAGGCCGCCCTTGGCGTGCACGGCCTCGGTGACCGGCTTCCAGGACGCGGCCTGCTCCTGCGTGTGCAGGCCGGGGCTGTTGCCGAAGCCCTGGCCGGTCACCGACGGCTGGATGCCCTCGGTGATGATCAGGCCGGCGCCCGCGCGCTGGCCGTAGTAGGTGGCCATCAGGTCGGTGGCCAGCCCCTCGGCGGTGGCCCGGTTGCGGGACATGGGAGCCATGACCACTCGGTTGCTCAGGGCCAGCTTCCCCAGAGTGACCGGCTCGAACAGCTTCTCGGACATGTGTGTCTCTCCAGACTGAGGTCAACGCGTGGTGGTGCGGTGGTGGTTCGGGGGGCTCAGCGGCCCGCGAGTTCCGCGAGGTGCTCGGAGTGGGCGACGGCCAGGCGGCCGGCCGCTTCGGCGCAGGAGGCGAGGACCGCCATGTTGGCCTTGGCCGAACGGCCGTCGGTCGCGGCGTCGACGGCCCGCATCAGGTACTTGGTGATGGCCTGGCCCGAGACCCCGTCACGGGTGGCCTCGGCGACGGCGGCACGGATGGCCGTGTCCACCTCGGCGGAGTCGATGGCGTCCTCTTCCCGGACCGGGGTGGTGATCAGGAAGGAGCTGTTGTTGCCGAGGGCCCAGTGGGCCTCGACGGCGCGGGCGATGGCCCGCTCGTCGTCCAGGCGGTGGGGCGCCCGGTGTCCGCTCGTACGGCAGTAGAAGGCGGGGAAGTCGTCCGAGCGGTAGGCGACGACGGGGACGCACTGCGTCTCCAGGTACTCCAGCGTCAGGCCGAGGTCGAGGATCATCTTCGCGCCCGCGCAGACGACGGCGACCTTGGAACGGGTGAACTGGATCAGGTCCGAGGACACGTCCCAGGTCTCCTGCGCCCCCCGGTGCACGCCGCCGATGCCGGCGGACGAGAAGAACGGGATCCCCGCGAGCTCGGCCGCCACGACCGAGGAGGCCACGGTGGTGGCGCCCGGGCCGCCCTGCGCCAGCACGACGGGCAGGTCGCGGCTGGACACCTTCGGGATGCCCGGCAGGGAGGCGAAGCGCTCGATGTCGGAGTCCGACATGCCGACGCGGATCGCGCCGGCCTCGATGCAGATCGTCGCGGGCACCGCGCCGCCGGCCCGTACGGCGTCCTCCACCTTGCGGGCGGTGGCGGCGTTGTCCGGGTAGGGCAGGCCGTGCGTGATGACGTTGCTCTCGAGGGCGACGACGGCCGCGCCGTCGTGGAGGGCCTCGCGGACCTCCTCCGTGTAGACGACGGGGATGCCGCTGCTTGCGCTCATCGGGATGTCTCTCAACTCTCGTTCAAGTAGCCGGGCCGCCGTACCAGCTGGTCCGGGCGGGCCGCGATCTCGGCGAGGACCTGGGTGTCCCAGTCCTCCGGTGTGACCGGCTCCAGGGAGATCGAGACGGTGTCCTCGCCGGTGGCGAAGGTCCGCGTCACGGCGGCGGTGACCGCCTCGTCGATCGCCCTCAGCTGCTCGGCCGTGAAGTCCCTCGGGTAGTGCCTGACGTGTACGTGGGGCACGGGCTCGGTCCTTTCACGGTGCGGAAGTTCGGGTGGGTGGGCGGCACACCGCGGACGGGGGAGGCCGCGGTGTGCCACCACCGCTCCCCGCCCTGCTCCCGGGGGGCAGGGCCGGGCGGGGAGGCGTGGGCGGGACTCCGTCGTGTTACGCCTTGACGGATTCCCGCGGGGTCTCCTGGACCGGCTCGGGCTCGGGCTGCTTGCGGCCCGGCCGCGGCTGGGCCACCACCACCGCCGCGACGACCGTCAGCGCTCCGACGATCTGGAGCGGCGAGAGCGACTGGCCGAGGACGAAGTAGCCGAGCAGGGTGGCCGCCAGGGGCGAGGCGAAGCTCAGGAACGACACGGCCAGCGCGGGCAGCCGGGCCACACCGCGGAACCAGATCGCGTAGGCGAACAGGGCCCCGATGATGCCGAGGTAGGCGAAGCCCCAGAGGTTCTTGGCGGTGATCTCGCCCGGCAGGCCCTCGCCGATCAGCGCGACCGGGAGCAGGACCAGGCCGCCGACGGTGAGCTGCCAGCCCGTGAAGGGCAGCAGGCCCACGCCTTCGGGCCGGCCCCAGCGCTTGGTCAGCACGATGCCGGAGGCCATGCTGAGCGCGCCCAGCAGACCGGCGACGACACCGGTGGCGTTGAGCCCGGCGTTCGGCTGGAGGACCAGCAGGGCCACGCCGGCCGCGCCGAGGGCGCAGGCGACCAGGTGGATCCGCTTGATCTTCTCCTTCAGCAGCACCGCGCCGAGCAGCAGCACGATCATCGGCTGGATGGCCATCACCAGCGCCGCGACGCCGCCCGGCAGGTGGTAGGCGGCCACGAAGAGCAGGTAGAAGAAGGCGCCGATGTTCAGCACGCCGAGCACCAGGGCGCGCCACCACCAGATGCCCTTGGGCAGCGTCCGGCCGATGGCCACCAGGATCAGGCCGGCGGGCAGGGCGCGGAGCAGCGAGGCGAGCAGGGGCCGCCCCTCGGGCAGCAGCTCCGTGGTGACCAGGTACGTGGACCCCCAGATCGCCGGGGCGAGCGCGGTGAGCGCGGAGTCCGCGAGCGTACGGCTGCTCTTCATCAGGCCACTGCCGAATCGGTCGTGCCGAAGTAGCGGTCACCGAAGTCGCCGATACCCGGGATCATGAAGGCGTTGTCGTTGAGGCGCTCCTCGATGGAGGAGGTGACGATCCTGACCGCCGGATGCCTGGCGTGGACCGCCTCGATGCCCTCGGGCGCCGCGAGGAAGTTGACGAAGACGATGTTCTTCTCGCGGACCCCGGCCTCGAGGAGGACCTCGATGGCGGCGTTGGCGCTGCCGCCGGTGGCGAGCATCGGCTCCAGGAGGAGGACGTGCCGCTCGGCGATGTCCGCGGGGAAGTTCTTGTAGTAGAGGTGCGGGAGCTTGGTGGTCTTGTCCCGCTGGATCAGCAGCTTGCCGACGGTGACGTCGGGGATGACCTGACGCAGCTCGTCGAGCATCGAGTCACCGGCCCGGATCACGGGCACGGCGCACAGTTTGGGGCCGAACTTCAGACCGTCGTACGTCTCGCCGACCGGCGTGGTGGCCTCGTGCTTGTCGAAGGGCAGCTGGTCGAGCGCCGATTCGAGCAGGAGGCGGATGATGCGCCGGGAGTAGAACACGAAGTCCGCGCGGGAGGCCCCGCGGTCGCGGATGATCGTGTGCATGGCCCGCAGCTGGTTGGTCTGCGGCAGCGGGTGGACATTGTGGTGGCCGGTCGCCATGAGAAACCTGCTTCTCGTCGGTCGTGGAGACGGGCTGCGGCCGGACCCGGGGCGCGGAGGCGCCCCGGGGACCGCAACCGTGTGGTCGGGTGCCGAGGTCAGGAGGCGGCGATCTCGGCGAAGGCCTTGCGCGACTCGGAGACGAACTTCGCGACCTTGGCCCGGTCCTTGCGGCCGTCGGGGCCCTCGAGACCGGTGTGGGCGTCGACGGCGGCGGGCTTGACGAAGCGGATCGCGTCGGCGACGTTGTCCGCGTTCAGGCCGCCGGCCATCATCAGGGGCTTCGGCGAACGGCGCACGAGCTCGGCGCTGACGTTCCAGTCGTGCGTCAGACCGGTGGCGCCCTTGGCGCCGGTGGCCGGGTTGAAGGTGTCGGTGATGAACATGTCCACCACGTCGGAGACCTCGTCGACGAGCTGGAGCAGCTCCTCGGCGTTGTCCTCCTTCACCACCAGGCTCTTGAGGACGTACAGGTCGGGACGGTTGGCCTTGAGCTTGCGCAGCTGCTCCGGCTCGACGTCGCCGTGGAGCTGGACGGCCTTGACACCGAGCTGCGTGGTGAAGGCGCTGATCTCGTCGGCGTCCGTCATGTAGCTGATGAGGACGCCCTCCTGAGGAGACGCCAGGCCGGCGATGATCTCCGTGGCCGCGGCCTCGGAGATGTCGTCCTTGCCCGACGGGAGGCGGAGCGGGAAGCCGAACCAGTCGCAGCCTTCCTCGGCCAGCAGCTTGGCCTCCTCGGCGTCGATGATTCCGGCGACCTGCACCAGATCCTTCACGTCACTCATGTGTGTTCCTTTTCGGGATGAATCATATGAATCAAACAGATATCGGGAGACCGAGTCGACGTGTCCCGGTATGACGGATTTCGTTACACGTCACGGGATGCTCACCAAAAGCCTCGTTGGCGCCGATCCGTGGGTCAACGGGGTCTATGTCAGATCCGCGTCAACCTTCTTCAGGTCTCTGTCAGCACCCGTCGCGACCCGGCCAACGGCCGTGTCGCGGGCGAGCAGGCACTCCTCCAGGAAGGACAGGACCCTCAGGTGGTAGGTGCGGGCGGCCCAGCCCAGACTGATGTTGTGTCCAGCATGGGCCTGCCGGGCCACCTCCGGGGAGGCCCCCATCAGCGGAGTCAGCAGTTCCTCCAGCGCCTCGCCGTCGTGCCTCCACCACAGCTCCTGTTCGGCGAACGTGAAGCGCACGGGCACCCCCACTCCGGCCGCTACGGAGGGGTACATTTCCGGCCACCGCAGCGTCTCGCGCATCTCGACGGCGGGCACCGGCCGCAGCAGCCGCTGCCCGAGCCGGAAGGCGTCCGGGGGGTAGAACCGCAGCGCCCCCCAGTGCCGGCGCCACTCGCCGGGCAGGTCCGGGCCGGGCAGCCGCCAGGGCTCGACGAGGAAGCGCCGGCCCAGGCCCGAGAGGTCCACGCCGAGCGGTACGAGGCCGCCCCGGGCGGCGGCGGCCGCCGCGAGCGCGACCCTGCCGCCGCCCGAGTGGCCCACGAGGAGGACTCCGGCGCCCGGGTCGCGGTCGCGGACGAAGCCCTCCAGGGCCGCGAGCACCGCCGCGGTCTGCCCCTGGAGGTCCTGCCCCTCGGGCAGGACGGCGGCCGAGGCGCCGTACCCGGGCCGGTCCAGCGCGAGTACGGCGTAGCCGAGGCCGGCGCCGAGCTCCAGCAGCGACAGCCCGGGCCGGGCCCGGCTGTCGAAGTAGCCGGCGCTCATCCCCGAGCCGTGCAGGGCCACGACCAGGGCCCGGGGCACCGGCTGCGCGGGCAGGGCCAGCAGCCCGGAGAGCGGGATCCCGCCGGCGTCGAGCGTGACGGACCGGACCGGGGGCGCGCCGGGGGGCGGCTCAGGGGCCATGAGGGGGTTCTCCACGGGGGTCAGGAGGGCGGCCGGGCGGGCGGGGTGCGCCGCGCCCGGGTGACGGCCAGCGCCCAGGCGGCCCTGCGGCGCAGCAGCGTCGTCAGGGGCGGCAGGGGGTGCGGGCGCGAGGGGCGTACGAGGTCGCGTACGGGTCCCCGCGCGGGGACCCGGTAGCCGGCGATCCGCGCGGCGTTCATCCGGTTCTCACAGCCGGACTCCGGCGAGTTCGGGCAGGCGCACCCCGGCGTCCCACACGACGTGGAAGGCGACGTGGCTCAGCCGCCAGCCGTCCGGCGTGCGGACGGCGCGCGCCTCGCAGTACCCGCCGACCTCGAAGTGTGCGGCGGGCCGGTCGTCGCCATGGTGGACGTGGGTGGTGAGCTGCTGGGCCCGCAGGGTGGCCCGGTCCCCGTCGAGGACGACCTGGTGGTTGGAGCTGGAGTGGTGGGTGCGCGCCCACCGCTCCCGGGCCTCGCGCTGGAAGGCGGCGAAGGCCTCCACCCCCGCGCACACCCCGATCGGGAAGGCGAAGGTGGCGTCCTCGGTGAAGAGCGAGGCGTACCGGGACTCCTCCGGGCCGCTGCCGCCGTGGGTGTCGAGGGCGGTCACGTAGCGGTCGAACAGTTCGCGCAGTTCGGCGCGGTCGCGCAGGACCTGTATCTGCTCGCGCAGCGCCGCGATGTCGTCGTGGGTCGATGGCATGGCCTCTCCAGTTGGCGGACTTCGGGCACGGGCCGACCGGTCAGGAGTGTCCGCCCTCGAACTCCTTGACCGGGGCGATGACGATGTCGGGCGTTTCGGGAGCGGACCGCGGGGGTGTCCGCGAAGTAGCGCCGGCCGCCCGAAGGGCGGGCCCGACAACGCGGCGAGGTGCGGTGCCAGGCGTCGCAGGGCAGGCGGGACCTCGCGGACACCCCCGCGCGCCCTGGCGGGGCGCCGGCCGGACGGAGGGTCAGGCCGGGCGGGGCTCGCGCCAGCTGCGCGAGCCGTGGAAGCCGCGGGCCTGCCGGGGACAGCGCCAGCCCGCCAGGGCCGGTCCGCCGCCGGCCGTGCCGCCGTGCTGGCCCTCGTACGCCGCCGCCCGCGCGAGCACGACGGCGGTCAGCGCCGCCAGCTCCTCGGTGTCGGGGCTTCCCTTCACCACGCGGATGGCCCGGCCGGGTTCGACTCGTGTCTCCACAGTCCGCTCCTCGTCTCGTGATGCCCCGCCGGCGCTCACCGCGGCGGGTCTGACGTACGTGCGGGCGGGGACGCCGGCGTGCGGCGTCTCCAGGCAACGGATCACTACCGCACGGGTCTCGCGCGGTTCTACGAGGCCGTCCACCGGGTCGCCCCGGCCGCGTGGTGCGGGGTGCGCCGGCCGGTCCCCGTACGCGGCGGTCCGCCGCGCGGGACGGCCCCGGAGTCAGACCGCGGTGGCGGTGAGCTCGTCGACGGCCAGTGCCAGCCGGTCCGCCGTGTGCGTGCTGTGGACGCGGGCGTCCGGCAGGATCCGCCGGACCAGGCCGCCGAGCACCCGGCCCGGCCCCACCTCCACGAACCGGTCGGTCCCCGAGGCGGCGAGCGTCCCGACGGCCTCGGTCCACCGCACCGGGCTGGTGAGCTGGCCGCGCAGCGCGACGATGGCCTCGGCGGCCGTCGTCACCCACCCGCCGGTGACACCGGAGACCAGCGGCACGGCCGGGTCGCGGAACTCCGTCGCGATCAGCGTCTCGGTGAACTCGGCCTCGGCGTCGACCAGCAGGCTGGAGTGGAAGGGGCCGCCGGTCCGCAGCCACGCCACCCGCGCCCCGGCCGCCCGGGCCGCGCCGGTGGCGTGGGCCACCGCCTCGGCCTGGCCGGACACCACGGTCTGGCGGGGCTCGTTGTCCCCGGCCACCTCGACCACCTGGCCCGTGGCCGCCCGGGCCTCGGCGCACATCCGCGTCAGGTCGGTGCGGCGCAGGCCGATGACCGCCGCGGTGGCGCTGCCGACGCGGTCCCCGACCGTGGCGACGAGCTCGCCGCGGAGCCGGACCAGCCACAGGGCCTCGGTCCACTCCAGGACGCCGGCGGCCGCCAGCGCCGCGTACTCGCCCAGGCTGTGCCCGGCCACGGCGTCCGGCCGCAGGCCCTCGCCGCGCAGCACCTCCAGGACGGCCAGGCTCGTCAGGAAGATCGCCGGCTGCTCCACCGCCGGGTCCTCCAGGTCCCGGGGCGACCCCTCCAGGCAGACCCGGGCCAGCGGGAACCCGAGCAGGTCGTCGGCGGTGCGGTAGTGGGTGTCGGCGAGGTCGGGCCGCAGGGCGAGCAGCTCCTTGCCCATGCCGGCGCATGCGGAGCCCTGGCCAGGGAAGACGAAGGCGGTGCGGGTCATCCGGTCACGTCCTTACTTGCGGTTCAACTGGCGAGGACCGTGTGGTGCGGTCCGGGGGCGGCGGCGCCGCCGCACACGGGGGTGCCGGCGGCCAGCCAGGTGTCGGGCACCCACCTGACGTCGACCACCCTGGGGGCCGGCCCGGCCACGGCCACGGCGGCGGCGTGGGTGGTGTCGGCCGGGACGCCGACCATGGTCCAGCCGTCGGGGTGGCGGCCGTGGTCGGTGCCCAGGTAGTCCTCGGCGGGCGAGCGGCTCAACCCTGTCCCAAGGCCCTTGAGGAACGCTTCCTTGCGCGTCCAGATCTGGCCGAACAGCTGCCGGCGCTCCTCCCCCGGCTCGGCCGCGGCGATCTCCAGCTGCTCGTCCGGGTGCAGTGCCTTGGAGCAGATGTCCACCGTCTCGGCGCCGGGCAGTTTCTCCACGTCAACGCCGAGCGGCGTGGTGCCGACACCCACCATGGCCACGCCCCCGCTGTGCGAGAGGGAGTAGTGCAGCGGCGGCGGAGGAGGGGACAGCGCGGGACGGCCGTGCGCCTCGCCGCAGCCCGGGCAGGGCTCCCGCATGAAGCGCACGTCCTGGGGCAAGGTGGCCGTGTATCGTCCGAGCAGCCGGCGCACCGCCACGTGGGCCGCCGCGTACAGCAGGCCGTCCGACTTGCGGATGAAGGCGTCGGTGCGCTTGCGCTCCTCCGCGTCGAGCTCGCCGATCGCCAGGGCCTCGGCGTCCGCCCCGGTGGGACGGCGGATCAGCCAGAGGTCGACCCGGTCGGCGGAGAGGGTGAAGTCGGGCCGGTCGAGCCCCTGGTGGTTGACCACCGGGCGGACGGCCGGCAGCAGGGTCGTAGTGCTCATGCCGGCACCGCTGCCCCGTGCAGGTGGGCCTCGGGGCCGAACTGGCCGGCGAGGCAGTCGATGAGCTCCTGGGCGCTGTTGGCGAGCAGCAGCCGCTGGAGGTTCACGTCGACGCCGAGCGTGTTCTCCATCCGGTACTGGAGTTCGATCCCGGAGATGGAGCCGATGCCCAGGCAGCCCATGGGGCGGCCCGTGGTGTCGACGAGGTGCGGTTCGATGCCGAGGATGCGGCCGAGCTCCTCGCGCACGTACTGCTCGAGGATCCGGGTGCGCTCGCGCAGCCCGGCGGTGGCCAGCACCGTCATGTCGGGCGTGGTCATGTGGACCAGGCCGTTGTCTGTTTCGTACGTCTGTGACATGTGAAGTGTGTTCATGATGCTTTCCGGGTCGAGGCGGACGGGTGACCCCGTCCGTCCGTGGTCGGAGCCGCCGGGCGGGAGAGGGATCCGGCGGTGGTCGGGGACGGGTCGAAGGGGTGGAGCAGGCCGCGCAGGGCCACGCACGCGCCGGCCAGGCCGACTGCGGTGACCAGCCAGAGCGCCGGGCTCCGGCCGCCGGCCGCGTACAGGGCGGACGTCAGCGCGGTGGTCAGCGCCGCGCCCAGCTGGACGCAGGTCTGGTAGAGGCCGCCCGCCGCCGGCTGGAGCGCGGCCGGGACGGTGGCGGTGGCCTGGAGGTGCAGGGCCGTGAAGGCCAGCACGAAGGCGGCGCCGACGAAGGACATGGCGGGCAGCAGGTCGGCGTAGCCGACGCCGTCCGCACCGCCGTGCGGGTAGAGGGCGTAGCCGGCGGGGGCGGCGAGCGCTCCCGCCGCCACGGCCCGCGCGGGTCCCAGCCGGGCGGCGATCCGGCCCGAGTGCAGGGCGCTCAGCGCGAGCGGGGCACTGGCCGGCAGGAAGGCGAGGGCCGTCTGCCAGGAACTCCAGCCGGCCCGCCGCAGGTCGAGCGCGGCCACCAGCAGGAACCCCAGGTACGAGCCGTTGAGCGCGGCCGCCCCGAGCGCGGAGCGCAACAGTGGTGGGTGCCGCAGCAGTTCGGTGCGCAGCAGCGGGTGCGGCGCGGTGCGTTCGGCCCGTACGAGGACGGCGCCCAGCAGCAGCGCCCCCGCGAAGGCCCCGGCGGCGCGCCGCTGCTGCCCCGCCGAGCCGGCGAGGGAGGAGAGCGCGTACACCAGCAGCAGTACCGCCCCGGTCAGGGCGCTGCCCGCCACGACGGGGTGCCGGCCGAGCCGGCCGCGCGGCCCGTCCCCGTCGCGGGGGACCAGCCGCTGCCCGGCGGCGAACAGCAGCAGGGCCACGGGCGCCGGGAAGGCGATGGTCCAGCGCCAGCTGCTGCCGGTGAGCAGCCCTGAGAGCAGCAGCCCCGAGCAGAAGCCGGCGGCGCCGAAGAAGGAGTAGACGGACACCGCGCGGCGGCGCTCGGCGCCCTCGGGGACGGCGGACAGGATGATGGCGAGGCCGGTGGGCGCGGTCAGCGCCACACAGAACCCTTTCACCACGCGGGTGGCCGTCAGCAGGAGCGCGCTGTCCGTCAGCGCGCCCGCCAGCGAGGCCGCGGCGAAGGCGAGCAGCGCCGCGAGGTAGACCCGGCGGCGGCCCAGCCGCTCGACGAGCCGGCCGCCGAGCAGCAGCAGCCCGCCGAACCCGGCGGCGAAGCCGCTGACGAGCCACTGCACCCGGGTGGCGGACAGCCCCAGCCCGCTGCCGACGGAGGGCAGGGCCACCAGGGTCGCGGACACCTCCAGGGCGTCCACCAGCATGTTGGCGGCGAGGACGGACACCAGGGCCCAGCGGGCCCGGGCCCGGCCGCCGGACGGGATGTTCATCGGGGTCTGCACGCTCGCGTTTCGGAAGAGAAGGAGGACGGGGAGAAGGGGGCGGGCGGCCCGGGGAGGAATCCCCGCGCCGCCCGCCCGCCGCCGGCGCGGCGCGTGGGATGGTGCGCCGGCGGGGTCTTGGAGCGGCCGGCGTCAGCCGAGGAGCGTGCCGCCGGTGGCGTCGACGAAGGAGCCGGTGATCCAGCGCGCCTCGTCGGTGGCCAGGAACGCCACCACGTCGGCGACGTCCTCCGGCTCGCCGACCCGGTTGAAGGCGGACAGGCCGGCCATCTGCTCGACGGCCTCGGGGATGTCGAAGACCGGACTGCCGTTGCGGGTGATGCCGGGCGCCACCGAGTTGATGGTGATGCCCCGGGGGCCGAGGGCCTTCGCGAAGTGCAGCGCGAGCTGTTCGAGCGCGCCCTTGCTCATCGCGTACGCGATCTCGTCCGGGTTCGCGAACCGGGTCAGGCCGGAGGAGATGTTGATGATCCGGCCGCCGTCGGGCATGTTCCGCAGCGCCCGCTGGATCAGGAAGAACGGCGCCTTGGCGTTGACGGCGAAGATCCGGTCGAACTGCTCGGGGGTGACCTCTTCCGCCGGGACACCGCCCATCACCCCGGCGTTGTTGACCAGGATGTGCAGGTCGGTGGAGCCGGTACGGTCCAGCAGCTCGCCCTCCAGCGCGGTGAACAGGGTCTCCACGTCCCCGTCGACGCCCAGTTCGGTCCGCAGCGCGAAGGCGCGGCCGCCGTCCTTCTCGACCGAGGCGACCACCTCGTGGGCGGCCGCCTCGTCCCGGTGGTAGTGGACGGCGACCAGCGCGCCCTCCTCCGCCAGCCGCATCGCGGCCGCCCGGCCCATGCCCCGGCTCGAACCGGTGACCAGCGCGGTGCGGCCCGTGAGCCGCTCCGCGCCGGCGCCGCCGCGCCCCGGCGCCGCCGCGTGCGCCGTGAGCGACGCGGCCGGGACGCCGGCAGCGGCAGGGGCAGGGGCGGTCACCGCCGCCGCCGGCCGGGCGGCGGGCTCCCCGGCCCGTTCGGGCCCGAACCAGCGGCCGAGCGCCGCGGTCAGCGGACCGGCGTCCGGACCGTCGGCCCAGACCACGTGCCCGTCGGGGCGTACGAGTACGGCGGCCGGCTCCTCGCCGGCCCCGCCCGCCACCGAGGCGGCGGCCACCGTACGCACCCGGCCGGCCCAGGGCGCCGCCGCCCCGGCGAGTTCGGCCCGGCGGGCCTCCCCGCCCGGGGGCAGGAGCAGCAGGCCCCGCCCCGGGCGCAGCAGTTCGAAGGTGTCGGTGCGGCCCTCGGCGGTGGTGACCTCCCAGTGCGGCACCCGCAGGCCGAGCAGCCCGGAGCCGGAGCCGCCGTCGCCGTCGCCGTCGCCGTCCGTACCGCCGACGGCGTGGCGCACCGAGAGGCCCGAGACCAGCCCGGCCAGGTGCGTCCGTACGTTCTCACTGGCGGTCAGCTCGGTGAACACCTCCCGGACCGCGTCCACCTCGGTGCCGCCGAGCAGCAGCAGCGCCTGGGTGCGGATGTTGCTCTGGACGGCCTGGCCGACCGGGTGCCGTTCCTCGTGGTAGCTGTCGAGCAGTTCCTCGGTCCCGTGGCCGGCGACGCGGGCGCCGAGCTTCCAGCCGAGGTTGAAGGCGTCCTGCAGCCCGAGGTTGAGGGACTGCCCGCCGATCGGCATCTGCCGGTGCGCCGCGTCGCCGGCGAGCAGCAGCGGACCCCGGCGGTACTCGGCGGCCTGCCGGGAGGCGTCGCCGAAGGAGTTGACCCACAGCGGGGTGCCGGCGCCGATGTCCTCGCCGGTGATGCGCTTCCAGGTGTCGGCCACCTCCTCGAAGGAGGGCTGCCCGGGCCGGGGGCGCGCCCCGAACTCGTGCACCATCACCCGGGTCACCCCGTCGGGCCTGCGGGCCGCGACGACCAGGCCGCCCTCCAGCCGCTGGAAGCGGCGGCCGGGGATGTCGATGCCGGCCACGTCGGCGCGCAGCAGTTCGCGTTCGGCGTCGGTGCCGGGGAAGCCGAAGCCGCCCAGGCGCCGCACGGTGCTGTCCTCGCCGTCGCAGCCCACGAGGTGGCCGGCCCGGAAGGCCAGCTCCTCGCCGCCCTCGCCCCGTACGGTGGCCAGCACTCCGTCGGCCGTCGTGGTCAGGGCGGTCAGCTCGTGGCCGCGCCGGATGTCCGCGCCCAGGTCGGCCGCCCATTCCCCGAGGACTTCCTCCAGGCGGGTCTGGGCGACCTTCCACTGCCCCGGGTAGGGGCCGGGCAGGGCGAGGTCGAGGGGGATGCCCCCGAAGTGGCCGGCGTTCTCGCGCGGTACGTCGCCGAGCCGTTCCAGCAGGCCGCGGCTGTCGAGGATCTCCATGGTGCGGGCGTGCAGGGTCGACGCCCGCGACGCGGTGGCCGGGGCGGTGAGCGTGTCGAGCACCACCACGTCCGCACCCGCCAGCCGGAGTTCTCCGGCGAGCAGCAGTCCGACGGGGCCCGCGCCGACCACGAGCACCTGGGTCTCGGTGCAGTCCTGATCGATGGCCATGGGCGTACTCCCTCTCTGTGGGCGGGGGTGGGGGCGGAGTGGTGGCGTCAGGGGCGCGTCAGGCGCTGACGGTGACCTTGAGGCTCGCGTTGACGGCCTCGACGAGGGAGCGCGGGGTGCTGTTGTCGGCGAAGATGTCGTCGTCGAGGGTGATGCCGAACTCGCGCTCGATGCGCCCGCCGGTCTCCAGGAGCGCCAGCGACTCGTAGCCCAGGGACTCGAAGTCGGTGTCGAGGATGTCGCCGTCGAGGTCGACCCCCTCGTCGGCGCCGGCGCCCTCCAGGAGGATGCGCTTGAGGTCGTCGAAGGTGAATTCCTGCTTGGACACGGGTGGGTCCCTTCATCGGTCGTTCCGCATCCGGGGAGTCCGGCTGCGGGGGTTCTGTCGCGCTGTGCCCTCGGACCGCCTGCGCCTGCGGTCGGCGGCGCGCACCCACGGGGCGTCCTCAGTCGACGGCGCGCACCACGGCGGCGGCGTTGAAGCCGCCGCTGCCCCGGGCGAGGACGAGTGCGGTGTGCACCGAGGCGGTGCGCGGCCGCACCGCCACCAGGTCGATGTCGTGGGCCGGCGAGAGCTCCACGTTGGTGGTCGGCGGGATCAGGCCCTCGCGCATGGCGAGGACGGCGCAGACCACGTCGATCGGCGCGCCGCCCGCGGAGATCCGCCCGGTCATCGTCTTGGGGGCGGTGACCGGCACCCCGCGCGGGCCGAAGACGGCGGTGATGGCCTCGGCCTCCTCGCGGTCGAGCCGCGGGACGCCCGCGCCGTCGGCGAAGACCACGTCGACCTCCGCCGGGTGGCAGCCGGCGTCGGCGAGCGCCGCGTCGATGGCGCGGCGCAGGCCGGGCGGACGGCCGCTGCCCGGCCGCGGGTCGAGGGTGGCCCCGTAGCCGGCGAACTCGGCGTAGACGTTGCGCGCGCCGCGGGCGCGGGCGCTGTCCTCGTCCTCCAGGACGAGCATGGCGCCGCCCTCGCCCGGTACGTAGCCGCGTGCGGCCTCGTCGAAGGGCAGGTAGGCGCGCTCGGGTTCGTCACTGGTGGAGAGGGACCCGCCGGCCAGGTGCGCGGCCCAGCCCAGCGAGCAGATGGAGGCGTCGAAGCCGCCGGTGGCGATCAGCCGGCTGCCCTTGCCGAGCCGGCGCCGGGCGTGGGCGAGGGCGTCGAGGCCGCTCGTCTGGTCGCCGACGAAGACCCCGGTGGGCCCGCGCAGGTCGTTGCGTACGGAGATCTGCCCGCTGTTGACGGCGTAGAACCAGGCGAAGGACTGGTACGCGCTGACGTGCTTGGCGCCCCGGCTCCAGAGCTTGCGCAGCTCGTTCTCGCCGAATGCGAGGCCTCCCGACCCGGCGGCGGTGACCACGCCCATGTCGCAGGGGTGGATGTCGCCCGGGGCGATCCCGGCGTCCTCGAAGGCGCAGTCGGCGGCGACGAGGGCGAGCTGGGTCACCCGGTCGGTCTGCGGTACGAGCCGGCCGGGCAGGTGGTCCTTGGGGTCGAAGCCGTGGATCTCCCCGGCCAGGCGGGCGGGGTAGGAGGAGGCGTCGAAGCGGGTGACGGGCCCGATGGCGTTCTTGCCGACGCGGGTCGCCGCCCAGAAGTCCTCCACCCCGAGTCCGCTGGGGGCGGCCACACCGATGCCGGTGACCAGGGTCCTGGCGCTCATGCGGTCCTCCTGTCGGGCCGGGCCAGCACCATCGCGCTCTGGAACCCGCCGAAGCCGCTGCCCACGGTCAGGACGGCGTCGGTGCGGTGCTCCCGCGCGACGAGCGGGACGTAGTCGAGGTCGCACTGGGGATCGCGGATGCGCAGGTTCGCGGTGGGCGGCACCACGTGGTGCTCCATCGCGAGGACGGACGCGGCGATCTCCATGGAGCCGACGGAGCCCAGCGAGTGCCCGATCATCGACTTGATCGAGCTCACGGGGGTCCGGTAGGCGTGCGGGCCCAGGGCCAGCCGGTACGCGGCCGTCTCGTGGGTGTCGTTCTGCCGGGTGCCGGAGCCGTGGGCGTTGACGTAGTCGACGTCGGCGGGCCCGAGCCTGGCCTCGTCCAGGGCGACGGTGATGGCCTCCGCCAGCTCCCGGCCGTCGGGGCGCAGTCCCGTCATGTGGAAGGCGCTGGAGCGGGAGGCGTAGCCGGCCACCTCGGCGTAGAGGTGCGCGCCGCGGGCGCGGGCGCTCTCCAGCTCCTCCAGGACGAACACCGCCGCGCCCTCGCCGAGGACGAATCCCCTGCGGGTGGCGTCGAAGGGCCTGGAGGCGCGCTCCGGGTCGTCGTTGAGGGAGGTCGTCGCCTTGATCGCGTCGAAGCACGCCAGGGTGAGCGGCGTGATCGGGGCGTCGGTGGCGCCGGTGACCATGACGTCGGCGCTGCCCTCGCGGATGAGGTCGGCGGCGTGCGCGACCGAGTCGATCCCGGAGGTGCAGCCGGAGGAGACCACCGCGGCCGGCCCTTCCGCGCCGACGGCCCAGGCCACCTCGGTGGCGAAGGAGCCGGGCACGAAGTGGTCGTGGAGGTGCTGCGGCGCGCTCTGGTGGTCGACGGCCGTGAGCCGGCCGTCGAGGCTGGCCGCGCGGTACGCCTTGTCGAGGCTGCCGACGGCTCCCACCCCGGTGCCGATGCTGACGCCCGTGCGGTACGGGTCCAGGGCGGCGAAGTCGATGCCGCTGTCCTCGACCGCCTCGCGGGCTGCCACCACCCCGAACTGGGCGGCGCGGTCCATGCGCCGGATCTCCTCCTGCGTCAGCCCGTGCAGCTCCGGGAGGAAGTCGGCCTCGGCGGCCACCCTGCTGCGGAAGGGGGAGGCGTCGAAGTGGGTGATCTCCCGGGTGGCGGTGCGCCCCGAGCTCAGCAGCTCCCAGAACTCGCGGACCCCGATGCCTCCCGGCGCCAGTACCCCGATGCCTGTGACGACTACCCGGCGGGCCACGAGCGGTGCCCTCCTGTCATGTCTGCGGTGTCGGGCATCACTCCGTCGCCGTCCAGTCGTAGAAGCGCGTGGCCATCGCGTCGGCCGGGGAGCGCCAGGTCTCCGGGTCGTACGGCTGGATGAAGGGCTGGAGCTCGTAGCTGATCTGCATGAACCGGGGGTCGTTGCGGGACTCCTGGATGCGCTCGCCGCCGTCGTCCTCGGCGAAGTCCTGGAGGTGGAAGTAGAGCCCGTTGTACGAGAACAGCCGCCGGCGCAGCGTGCCCATGCGCCGTGGCATGTCGGTCTTGTCGAACTCGGCGAAGAGCTTGGCCACCTCGGCGCTCGAGCGGACGTCCATCCGCGCCACGATCAGGTTGCTGTGCATGTTTTCTACTCTCTCCAGGGATTCGGCGGGGTCAGCGGGAGGCGGGCGGGCCGTAGAGCCTGATGAAGTCGTCGACTCCGTCGGCGATGAGCGCGTCCTCCTCGTGGCGCCCGAGCGGCAGCGCGCCGTGGAAGGAGCGCTGCACGACGGACGAGGGGACCAGCAGGATGAAGCGTTCCGCCGCCTGGTCGGCGTCGGTGATCTCGAGCAGGCCCCGGCCGGCGACCTGCTCCAGCCGGCGGGCCAGCGCGCGGCGGGCCTGGCGGGGGCCGGTGGCCTGCCACTTGTCGACGGCCCCGGCGGGCAGGGTGGTGACCTCGGCGCTGATGTGCCGGACGATCGCGAAGTGCTCGCGGAAGGCCTCCAGCGGCGCCAGCCAGGCCCGGCCCAGCCCGATCAGGTCCTCGCGCAGGTCGCCGGTCTCCGCGAGGTGGCTCTCGGCCACGGCCGTGAGGCAAGCCGCGACGGAGGCGGAGCTGTCCAGCAGGACGCCCAGCAGCAGCTGTTCGTGGTCGGGGAAGTGCCGTCCCACGGCGTCCGGCGCCACTCCGGCCTCGGCGGCCGTGGCCTCGGCGGTGCAGCGCCTCCAGCCCTCGCGGGCCAGGACGGTCCGGGCCGCCCGTACGACGGCGCGTCGCTCCCTGTCCGGGCCGGCCGGGCCGGCCGGGACGCGCTCGATCGTTGCTCGGGGCGTTGCCATGTGTGGTTCCTCCGGTTGACGTTCTGGTCCGGCCGCCGGATGAGCCGGCCGCCAGGGGTGTGCCGGCCGCCCGGGGGTGCGTCGGCCGCCAGGGGTGCGCGCCGGCCCTCGGGGAGTCCCGCGGTCAGGGGGAGCCCGGCCTCAGGGAGTCCCGAACCAGCGCTCGAGCGCCATCGGCAGGTCGTGGTGGCTGCCGGGCGCGGCCCATGCCACGTACCCGTCGGGCCGGATCAGCAGGGCGGTGGTCCCGTGCAGCCCGTCGGCCTCCGACGGCGCCTCCCGCGGCCGGGCGGTGACGGTGTCGACCCGCTCCGCCCAGGCTGCGGCGCGCTGGCGCAGCCGGGGGTTGTCGGCCAGGTCGAGGAGCACCCCGCGGGCGGGGTGCAGCAGTTCGGTGCTGGAGGTGGGGCCGCCGGCCGCGGCCAGTTCCAGGTGGGGCATGCGCCGGCCGAGCAGCGGGTGGCCGCCCCTGCCGACGTCGTAGGTGATCTCCAGGCCGGTCACCATGGCGGCGAGGTGGCGGGCCACGTCCTCGTACGCCATGAGTTCCCGCAGGGAGTCGCGCAGCGGCTGCACCTCCGCGCCGCTCAGGAACAGCAGCCCCTGGGCCCGGGTGTTCATCAGCAGCCGCCTGCCGACGGGGTGGCGCTCGCCGTGGTAGGTGTCGAGCAGGCCGAGCGGGGCGCGGCCGAGCACGACCGAGGCGAGCTTCCAGCCGAGGTTGACGGCGTCCTGGATCCCGGTGTTCATGCCCTGCCCGCCGGCGGGCAGGTGGATGTGCGCGGCGTCGCCGGCCAGCAGCACCCGGCCGCGCCGGTACTCGGTGACCTGCCGTGCCGCGTCGCCGAAGGCGCTCACCCACACCGGCTCTGCGGCCGATATGTCCTCGCCGGTCAGCCGCTGCCAGGCGGCCGCGACCTCCTCGAAGGGCGGCGGGCCCTCGCGCCGGCGCGGCGGTGTGCCGCGCTCGCAGACGACGATGCGGGTGGTGCCGCCGGGCAGCGGGCCCACCATCACCATGCCGCCGGGCAGGGTCTCGCCGATCATGCGGGGCTTGAGCTCGATGCCCTCGATGTCGGCGAGGTACATCTCCATGGTGGCCGCCGAGCCGGGGAAGTCGAAGCCGGCCGCCTTGCGCACGGTGCTGCGCCCGCCGTCGCAGCCGACCAGCCAGCCGGTGCGCAGGGTGTGCGTCCCGTCCGGGCCGCGGACCTCGACGTCGACGCCCTCGCCGTCGTCGCGTACGGAGAGCACCTCGTGGCCGCGCCGGATGTCGGCGCCCAGGGCGGTGGCCCATTCCTCGAGGTGGGTCTCGGTGACGGACTGGGGCACGGTCTTGGCGGCCTGGCAGGCGCCGTCGAGCACGCCGAAGTCCAGGGGCAGCCCGCCGAAGTGGCCCAGCGTGCTCCGTTCGATCTCGCCGAAGCGCGCGAGCAGGCCGCGCTGGTCGAAGGTCTCCAGCGTGCGCGTGGTGAAGCCGAGCCCGCGGGATTCGCCTGTACGCCGGTCAAGGCGTTCCAGGACGACGACGGCGACTCCCGCCAGCCGCAGTTCCCCGGCGAGCATCATGCCCGCGGGACCCGCGCCGACGACGATCACAGGGGCGTCCATCGCGTCTCCTTGAATTCGCCTCCGGAGACAGTGCACCGGATCTTGACTACAAGGTTCTTCGGACGCGAGCGGCCGTTCAATGGCGCTGGATTCAGGAGTAGGTCAGGTTCCACAAGGCCCGGTCCGGTGCGTCGGAGGGCGGCCAAGGGAATGTCAAACACCGGTCAGACGCCTGGATCCGGGTCCTACCGGATGCCGTGCGGACCGCTGCGGGGTGCTGCTCGGTCTTCTGCCGCGCGTGCGGCTATGACGGGGGGTCAGGTGCGCGCCGCCGCCCGCCGGGCGAAGCAGTCGCGCACATCGCTCTCGTTGTAGTACGTGCGCCCCGCGCGGTTGCGCCGCCGCCAGCGGCCCTCGCTCGCCAGCCGGTAGACGGTGCCCGTCGGCGTCTGCCACAGCTGCGCGATGTCGGCCGCGGTCAGCCAGCGCTCGGTGGCCGCGGCCGCGGGGGCGCCGCCTTCGCGCGCGGAGTCCATGGAGCGGCTGAGCGCGCTCCACTGGTCGCTGGTCCAGCGGTGGGCCGCATCGGCGGCGCAGACGATCGCCGGTGCGTCGGCCCGCGCCCCGGCGCGTACGGCGAGGGTCAGGGCGCCGGAGCAGCCGGACTCGGGGCAGTCGCCGAGGCGGATGCTGCGGGCGGGGTCGGGGAAGGCGGCGCGGCGGCCGGCCCGTACCAGCCGGGCGATCTCCCCGCTGGCCTCGCCGGCCGCGGCGTGGGCGGCGAGCCAGGCGGCGTTGCGCCCCAGGAAGGCTGTGAGCGCGGCGACGGTGCGCGGCGGCGGGGTGAGGCCGCGTTCCTGGGCGACCAGGCCGCTCCAGGAGCCCAGTACGGAGACCATGCGGGCGCGTACGTCGGCGGCGGCCCCGTTGAAGGGCAGCCCGGGCAGTTCCCCGCCGCTGGTGCGCTCGCGCAGGCTGCCGGGAGCCGCGCCGCCCAGGACCCGGCCGCACTCCTCGTACAGGTGCGCCAGCTCCGCGAGGCCCGCGGTGAGGTGCTCCGCGCAGGACCGGCACAGCCGGCTGCCGTCGGTGGTACGCCTGCGGGCCCTGCCGCCGGTGTGGCCGGTGCGGCAGCCCTCCCCCTGGCACAGCGCCGTCACGGCCATGCTCGTTCCCCCCTCGGCTTGCGTCGTACTCGGCGGTCTCCCCCGCGGCGGTGCGCGGGGCCGGGTTCAGGCGCCCTGGCCGAACCGGAAGCCGACGCCGCGGATCGTGATGATCCAGCCGGCGCCGATCTTGTTGCGCAGCGTGCTCACGTGCGTGTCCACGGTCCGGCGGGACCAGGAGTCGCCCCAGACCTGCTGCATCAGCGTCTTGCGCGGGATGACGGTGTCGGGGTGGGAGGCGAGGAGGTAGAGCATGTCGAACTCCTTGCGCGTGGTCTCGACGGGCTCCCCGTTCAAGGTGACCTCGCGCGTTCCCGCGTCGATCCGCAGCGGCCCGCAGCTGATGGTGGCCGCGGCGGGCCGGGCCGGGCGCGCCCGGCGCATGACCGCTTCCATCCGCGCCATCAGCTCGCGGAAGCCGTACGGCTTGACCAGGTAGTCGTCCGCGCCCGCCTGGAGGCCGAGGACCCGGTCCAGCTCGCTGCCCCGGGCGGTGACCGCTATCACCGGGATCTCGTGGGCCGCGCGGATGCCCCGGCAGACCTCCAGCCCGTCCAGGTCGGGGAGTTCCAGGTCCAGCAGGACGAGGTCGGCGTCGGCGTAGCCGCGCAGGGCCTCGCTGCCGGTGCCGACGATGTCGACCTCGTGTCCGTGGCGGCGCAGGCCGCGTGCGAGGGTCTCGGCCTCCATCGTGCTGCTCTCCACGATGAGGATCCGCCACAGGGCCGACTGCGCCGGCGCGTGCTGTGGCGCCCTGAGACCCTCGGCCGGCAGGAACCCCCCGTTGACTCCCGCGGCGGCTGTGTGAGGTTCCAGTACAGCGATGGTCCGCTGGTTCATCTGCCCCCCTCCCTCAAGCTCGGTTGAGCTAACGTCAACGAAGATACAAACCGCTTCGTCGGTTTGTCAAAGCCCC
This sequence comes from Streptomyces sp. NPDC048352, assembly GCF_040651895.1. NCBI lineage: Bacteria > Bacillati > Actinomycetota > Actinomycetes > Kitasatosporales > Streptomycetaceae > Streptomyces > Streptomyces sp. NPDC048352. Next base: position 31,088 of record NZ_JBEZKZ010000017.1, on the reverse strand, counting down.
TAAATCCCGGCAAGGTTAGCGATAAATGGACTAAATCGGGCCACCGGAGGGCAGGACTCGCCGTCAAACAAGCCAAGAACGGGCACGTCAGCGACGTTCCCATACCAACGGCGCGGTTTAATAATGGAAGGAAACTGATACAGGAGCTATGCGTGATGAAACAAGAACGCGCCGTCCGGACCCGTCATGCACTGATCGAGTCAGCCGCGACCGTGTTCGGACGGCGCGGTTACGCCGAGGCGACGCTGAGCATGATCAGCGTCGGCGCCGGGGTGAGCCCGGGCGCGCTGCACTTCCACTTCGAGAACAAGGCGGCGGTGGCCGCGGCCGTCGAGGCCGCCGGGGCCGCGGCCCTGCGGGCGGCCGCCCGCGAGGTGTACGCGCAGCGGACGTCCGCCCTCCAGGCCCTGGCCGACAGCTCGCAGGCGCTCGCCGGACTGCTCCTGACCGACCCCGTGGCCCGGGCCGGCTTCAGGCTGGGCCGGGAGCCGGCGTACACCTCGTCCTACGCCCTGCCCCGGGAGTGGCACGAGTACGTGCACCGGCTGCTGGCGGAGGCCGCCGAGGAGGGCGCCCTGCTGCCCGGCCTCAACCACCGCAGCGTCGCGGCGACGGTGGTGGCGGCCACCCTCGGCTTCGAGGCCCTCGGCCGCGACGACCCGCAGTGGCTCGCGCCGCGCACCCTGGCGGGCTTCTGGCGGGTGGTCATGCCCTGTCTGGCCGCCCCCGCCACCCTGAGGAGACTCGACACCGCCGGGCGCGGGAGCTGAGCCACGCGGAAGGCCCGCCACCGCGGGACGACAACGGTGGCGGGCCTCTCCCGCCCCGGGGGCCACCCCGGACCGCCCGCAGGCCCGCGGCGCCTCACACCGACCGCAGGGCCCTGACGGCATCACCTCACGTCCCGGACCGCCCGCAGGCCCGCCGCCGGACCGCCCGCAGGCCCGCGGCGTCTCAGACCGACCGCAGGGCCCTGACGGGGTCGCCCGCGTACCGCGTCGCCGGCTCCAGCGCCGCCCGGCTCTCGCGGCCGAGCACCTCGCGCACGTAGCGGCGCGCCGCCGCCGGCTCCGCACCGGGGCCCAGGACCCGCTCCGCCGCCCGCTCGTCCAGCAGCACGTCGTGCCGGCAGAAGACGGTGACCCCGGACGGGTCGGGCTCCACGGACCACTCGCCCGCGTGCGCCGCCAGCAGCGGGTGGGGCCGGGTCTGCCGGAAGACGATCCGTCCGGCCGCCGGGAAGCACACCCGTACCGCTTCGGTGGGGTGGACGGACCCGTCGTCGGCCAGGTTGAGCAGCCGGGTGCGCTGCACGCCGGGCCGGTCCTCGGCGACCTCGGCCTCCAGGACGTGCGCGACCCGGCCGGGCCAGGACTCCACCCCGTACAGGAACTCGTACACCGGCTCGGCCGGACCTTCGATCCGTACAGACTCCTCGAAGGACATCAGCAGTTCGTCCAGCCGCCGCCAGCGCTCGGCGGCGCCCCGCAGCCCCGCCAGCGCGGCCCGCGCCCCCTCTTCGGCGGACGCCACGGCACGCTCGGCCGCGGCCGCCGGGCCGCCGAGGACGAGTTCCTGCTCCAGGGTCAGCCGCGACCACCCGGGGGCCAGCTCCTCCACGGTCCAGCTGCCGCCGGAGGCGGCGACCGGCTCGTCGGGGCGCTCCTCGCGGAAGACGACGCGCCGCCCGCCGGCGTCCAGACTCCGCCGCACCAGCGAGCGCCGCAGTTCCCCGTCGGCGTCGGCCCACCGGGCGTACCGGTCGCCGGCGGCGTCGAAGTCGAGCCGTTCCACGTGGACGGTGTCCGGCAGGAACAGCGGCCACTGGGTGACGTCGGCCACCAGGGTGTACAGGGCTCCGGCGGGCGCGGCCGCGTCGACCACGTATGACATCCGGTGCACTCGCTCGACAGACATCGGACACCTCTCTCAACGCTTGGCGCAGAGCCTGTCGGCGTCCGCCGGAGTCCGCGTCGAACGGCGCTGGAGTCCCGGACGGCCTCAGACGGCGGCGCGGCTGCCGAGCACGTCGTTGACCAGTTCGAGGAAGAGCCGCGGGGTGTCGGCCAGTTCGAGGATCTCCCCGTCGAGGAGGATGTCGAACTTCCGCTCGACCGAGCCTATGGTCTGCAGGATGGAGAGGCTGTCGTAGCCGAGTTCGATCCAGTACAGGTCCTGGACGTCCTCGGTCAGCTCGACGCAGTCCTCCTCGCCGCCCCAGACCCGCAGGATGCGGGTGAGGTCGGCGAGTTCCAGCCGGGCCGTGGCTTGCATGGTTTGCCTCTCTCCTCGTCCGCCGGCGCAGCGGCTCATACCGGGTCGCCAGGAGCCTGACCGCCCGCCCTGGAGAGTCCCTCACGCCGGGAACGAGCCCCGCTGGAGCCGCCCGCCCTCCCCCTACGCCGCGTACAGGTCGAAGGTGGAGCTGCGGCGCGGTCCCGCGACCACGTCGAGCGCCGGGTCCACCCGCAGCATCGCCTGGTGCAGGCGCTGGAGCTGCTGCGAGGGCTCGACGCCGAGCTCCCCGATCAGCCGGGCCCGGAGCCTGCGGTAGACGTCGAGGGCGGTGGCCTGCCGGCCCGAGCGGTACAGCGCGACCATGGCCTGGGAGTGCAGGCCCTCGTGCTGCGGGTTGCGGGCCATCAGCTCGGTCAGCTCGGCGAGGAGTTCGGTGTGCCGGCCCAGCCGCAGGTCGACGTCGATGCGCCGCTCGGTGGTCACCAGCCGGCTCTCCGCCAGCCGCAGCACCTCGATCTCCAGGATCGGCCCGACGCGTACGTCGACCAGCGCGGGCCCCTGCCACAGGTCCAGCGCCTTGCGCAGCAGGTCGGCGGCGCGCTCGTCGTCACCGTCGTCGAAGGCGGTCTGGCCGGCCGCCACGAGGGCCTCGTACTCGTGGACGTCCACCGACTCCTGCGGGATCTGGAGCAGGTAGCCGCCGTGCCGGGTGGCGAGCACGTCCTTGGCGGTGCCGGGGGCACCGGGACCCATCGCCGTACCGAGCCGGCGGCGCAGCTGGAGGATGTACGTCTGGAGCGTGGTGAGCGCGCTCTCGGGAAGCTTCGTCCCCCAGATCTCCTCCATGAGGGTCGGTACGGGCATCACCCGGCCCGGGTAGAGCGCGAGAAGCGCCAGGATCTGACGCGGCTTGCCCGCCGTAGGAACGATCGATGCCCCGTTGACCTCGGCACTCAACGGACCCAGAACCTGAATCTTCACGGTCTCCCGTCTCCCCTCCATATTTCGTCGAGATACTCTCGGTTTTCAGTATTCGACCCGATGACGGTAAGGCAGCCCAGGGCAACATCACCGGGAATTCGAGCCGACATCGAGCGGACCTCCGAAACAGGCGGACAGACGGCGGATTCGAAAGACAGGATTCGATCGGAGACCAAACCCCGTGCTCAGCCCGCTGATGGGGCTCGTCGTCCTGGTTCCGATTCCCGTTCGTGCAAATTAACCCTCAGGTTTATCCCAGCTCTTTCTTAAATCCCCTGACACACCGCACCCGGCGATCGGCGCGCGTCCGTTCAGCCGACCCGGGCGAGCCTCTTGCGGGCCGTCTCCGGAGATTCGGCGGAAGTCTCCGGTCCGCTCATGAGGATGGAGCGCTGGAGGCTGCGCAGGGCCGCCGACGGCTCGATGCCGAGCTCGCGCACCAGCGTGGCGCGCAGCCGCTGGTAGACGCTGAGCGCCTCGCCGCGGCGCCCCGAGCGGTGCAGGGCGAGCATGAACTGGCCGTGCAGGTTCTCGTGGATGCGGTAGCGGCTGGCCAGCACGGTCAGTTCCGCGAGCAACTCCCGGTGCCGGCCGAGCCGCAGGTCGGCCTCTATGCGCTGGTCGAGCGCACACAGCCGGGTCTCCTCCAGCCGCCGCGTCTCCATGTCGAGCTGCACGCCGCCGTCGACGTCCGCGAAGGCGGGCCCCGACCACAGCGCCAGCGCCTCGCGCAGCAGCCGTGCGGCGTTGGGGAAGTCCCCCGCGTCCATGGCCCGGTACCCCATTCCGGCCAGCCGGTCGAATTCGCGCACGTCACTGGTGCCGCCGGCGCTGTTCAGCATGTACCCGCCGGGCAGCGTGACGAGGACGTCCTTGGGCGTGCGCGTCCCGTCGGTCCCCTCGAGCGCGGTGGCGATGAGCCCGCGCAGCTGGAGCACGTACGTCTGGAGCGTGGTGCGCGCACTGCGCGGCGGCTCCGTCCCCCACAGCTCCTCGATGAGCGCGGCCACGGGCACCACCTGGTCCGCGTGCAGGGCGAGGAGGGCCAGGACCTGCCGGGGCTTGGCCGCGGTCGGCGTGATGGAGACCCCGTTCTCCCGCACGGTCAATGCGCCCAGTACATCGATGTCCACGCCGTACTCCCCTGCTTCGTCCATGGATGAGCCCTCGACTTTCGCTGGAATGAGCAAAAAACAGCTGCGCCGGTTTGTCAATACCAAACCGGCTGTACCGTTTTTGCCGGGCCGGCGCCCTCGCGACCTCCTCAAGATGCACTCTGACCTGGGTCTTCAATGGTTCGACGGGAAGTCGAGGACACCCTCGACGCCTCCTGAACGGGCCGGAATCCCTGCGGATCCCACAGCGGAGTGGCTTGAAACCGCCGTTAACCGACCGGATGGTTGGCTCAATCTCGCCCCTGAGCCCACAAAGCCGACCGCTCCTCCCTGCCCCGGAGCTCTTCCTGGCCCCCTTAGTACGGAACTGATCCACCTCTACAAACCGCTTTAGCGGTTTGCTGAACGTCAACACAGCTCAGGGAGCGCCGGAGCCTCGGAGGAGAGGCGCTGGAGAACGGCTCGAAACCGAGGCGAGGCGACGCGGCCCGGGCGCCCCGCGCGGCAGGAAGTTCGGGCCACGACGCAGACGCCGCAAGGGCATGGGGGCCCCCGGCCGGGGCGCGGCCCCCGGAGCGGCCGCGCCCCGGCCGCTGGCCGGATTGTCGCCGGCCGCCCCGCGACGACCGCCGGCGGGACAGGAGCGACCCCCCTCGGCACTTTGCGTGAGCTAAGCACCGGGGATCTCCGGCGGGGCGGCGAGCGGCCGCGCGCCGCCCCGGGGCGTTCCCCACCCGCCACACCGGGCACCGCCGCCACAGCCCACATCCGCCAAGGTGGGCCGCACCCTCCCCGCGGCCCCGGCTTCCCGCCTCCACTCCGCGCCCCTCCGCCGCCCCCGCTCCCCGCCGAGCGCTCCCGTCGGTGGACGGGTTCACCCCCAAAGGTGCAAAGCGAACCGTCTACCGCGAATCGCCGCATCGGCTTCACCGTCTCTTTACCGCTCCGGCTTCGACCGGCTAAAGAATCGCTCTTGACCCGCTGGAGAGTTTCCTGTGGGGTGGCGCAGATTCGACGGGTGCCGAGGGCCGGAGACCAGGGGAAACAGCCGCGGGGAGGATGGCCGGAATCAATTCTTCCGCATATTCCCCTGCCAATGACCGGACTGCCTCTGGATAAAAAACCGGTTGGTATATATTTTTCTCGTCAGTCACGCCTGTTACTGGCCAGCGCTGTCTAGGGGGAACAATGAGCGCGAGCACGTTTCATGTCGAGCGGGCAGCGATCCACGACCCGGGTTGGCGGGCTGCGGTGTCACCCATGGAGCAGAGCGGTTACCGCTTCCCGTCCTTCACCGCCACGGTCCCGAAGGAACTGGTCCACCGCGCGTCCGTCGCCGAGGTCCTGCTGACCGACTGGCAGCGGATCGACGACACCCACTTCTCCGTCACCGCCCAGTGGCCCCGCAGCCACAGCTTCTTCACCCCGGTGGCGGGCGGCTACTACGACCCGCTGATCTGCACGGAAACGATCCGCCAGATCGGCAGCCTGCTGGGCCACGCGGAGTTCGCCGTCCCGTTCGGCCACCACTTCCTGATGTGGGACCTCAGCCTCACCGTGCACCCGGAGCACCTCCAGGTGCGCCAGACCCCGGCGTCCCTCGTCATCGAGGTCACGTGCACGACGGTCAACCGGCGGGCGGGCCGGCTGGCGGGACTCGGCTACGAGGCGGTCGTCCGCCGCGACGGACACGTCGTCGCGACCGGACGCGCCTCCTACACCTGCACCAGCCCTTCCGTCTACAAGCGGGTGCGTCCCGCCCACACGCTCGAGCCCGACCACCGCGCGCTGCCGCTGACGGCTCCCGCGGCGCCGCAGAGCGTGGGGCGCCTGTCGCCCACCGACGTGGTCCTCTCCCCGAGCGGCGAGCCCAACCGCTGGCAGCTGCGGGTGGACACCCTCCACCCGGTGCTCTTCGACCACCCGGTCGACCACGTTCCGGGCATGGTGCTCCTGGAAGCCGCCCGGCAGGCGGCCGCGGCCGCCCTGGGGCGTTCCTCCTTCCTGCCGCTGAGCATCGCCGGCGACTTCAAGCGGTACGCCGAGCTCGACATCCCCTGCGTGATCGAGGCCGAGCGGCTCGACCAGGACGTCCAGGGAGCCGAGGAAGCCGTACGCGTGACGGGCCGCCAGGACGGGCAGCTGGTGTACAGCGCCATCGTCACGGCGGCCGCGTACGGCCACTGACCGGGGCGGCGGCCTCAGGGCCGTGCGAAGGCGGACAGATGGTCCGCGGCCCACTCCCGGAAGGAGCCGGCCGGCCTCCCGGCCAGCTCCTCCACCGTGTCCTCGACCCCCGACTTGGCACCGCGGCGCTGCCGCTCGGCACTGCCGAGCAGCGCCTCGACCACGGGCTCGGGGTGGCGTGCGGCCCACATGGCACGCGCCTGCCCCGGTTCCAGCTCCTCGAAACGCAGCGGGCGGCCCAGCAGTTCGGCCAGCTGCGCGGTCTGGCCGGCCGCGGAGACCGCCTGCGGTCCGGTCAGGGTGTACGCCCTGCCCGTGTGCCCGGGCTGCGTCAGCGTACGCACCGCCACCTCCGCGATGTCCCGCGGATCGACGCAGGAGTTCACCGACTCCCCGTACAAGGCCCGTACGACACCCTCCGAGCGGATGGAGGACGCCCAGGAGAGGGTGTTGGACATGAAGGAACGGGGACGCAGTAGCGTCCACTCCATGCCGGAGCCGCGCAGCAGCTCCTCGTTGTCCCGCTGCCACCGCGTGATCAGGTCATCGGCCCGCTCGTCCGCGACGGCGGCGGCCGAGAGCTTCACCACGTGCCGCACCCCGGCCGACCGCGCGAGCCTCAGGAACCGCGCGTCGTCATCGCGCCCGACCCGGCTGGTCACCAGGAACACGCGGTCCACGCCCTCCAGCGCCCGGGCGAGCGAGGCGGGATCGTCGTAGTCCGCCCGGACGGTCCCGGCCGTCCGGGGCGCGTCCGCCACCCGGGCCGGCTCCCGGGCCATCACCCTGACCGGCAGGTCCGGTCCGAGGCGTTTCAGCAGCTCACGCCCGACCGTGCCGGTGGCGCCCGTCACAAGAATCATCGTCCGTCCTCACTCATTTTCGGTCCTCCGCGCGGCCGCATGGTTGGCGTCGGAGTCACCCGCTGTAAGATACGTACGGGACGGACGGTTTGCATCAGGGCTTCCGACGCTCCGAGAATCCTGTTGAGGGAAGGAGCCAAAGTGGCTGAGCAGGTACGAGCCATCCGCACGCGTCAGGCGATCCTGAGCGCAGCGGCAAAAATCTTCGAGGAGCGGGGCTACCAGGCGTCGACCATCTCCGAAATCCTGACGGTCGCCGGAGTGACGAAGGGAGCCCTGTACTTCCACTTCCAGTCGAAGGAGGACCTGGCTCTCGGGGTCCTCAACGCCCAGAACCAGGATCTCCCGCTCCCGGACCGCGCGTCCAAGCTCCAGGAGATCGTGGACATCGTCATGCTGCACACCTACCGCCTGCAGACGGATCCCATGGTCCGCGCGGGCGTGCGGCTGACCATGGACCAGCGCGCCGAGGGGCTCGACCGCAGCGGGCCCTTCCTCAACTGGGCGATCCCCGTCCGCGGACGGCTGGAGAAGGCCCAGGCCCAGGGGGAGCTGCTGCCCCACGTGGACCCCTTCGAGACCGCCGACGTGATCGTCGGCGCCTACGCCGGCATCCAGTCCATGTCCCAGGCGATCACCGACTACGCGGACCTCGTGGTCCGGGTCAGTGCGCTCCTGCGCCACCTGCTGCCCAGCATCGCGCAGTCCTCCGTGCTGGCCTCGCTGCAGATCACCGAGGCGCGGGCGTCGGACGTCTACCACGAAGCCCTGATGCTGGCCCAGGAGCGCGAAGCCGCGGGCGCGGTCAGCTGAACCGTCGCCCATGCCCGTCTCCTGACACCGCCGCCGGTTCGGGCACCCGGGCGCCGTCGCCGAAGTACGCCGGGAGCGCGTCGCCCAGCGCGCCGCCGCCCGGCGACCAGGCGACGTAGCCGTCGGGCCGCACCAGCAGCGCGTCGGGCGCCCCGTCCGGCGCCTCGCGCGCGTGCACCACGCGCAGCGTCCCGGCCCACGGCCGGGCCTCTTCCTCGTGGCGGGCCCCTTGTTCCCCGCCGAGCAGCAGCAGCGGGCGGCCGTCCCGCAGCAGCGTGGTGAGCTCGGTCTCCCCCGCCGGGGTGCGGAGCCGGGCGTTCGGCAGGAACCGGCCCTCCCACGGCGACGGCCGGTCCGTGTACGCGGGGAGCACCGTCCCCTGCGCGCTGATCATGTCGCCGAGCCGGCCGCTGCCCCGGTCCGCGGCCAGCAGCGGGGTGAACACCGCGCGCAGCGCGTCGACGTCGTCCCCGTGCCGCATCAGCGCGAGCTGCGCCCGGGTGTTGTCGATGACCCCCTCGGCCGCGGGGCGGCGCTCCAGGCCGTAACTGTCGAGCAGCCGCGGTCCCGCCTCGCCCCGTACCGCCAGCGCCAGCTTCCAGCCCAGATTCAGGGCGTCCAGCACCCCGGTGCTCAGGCCCTGCCCGCCGATGGGGAAGTGCAGGTGCGCCGCGTCCCCGACCAGGAAGGCGCGTCCCGCGCGGTAGGTCCGGGCCAGCCGCGTGAAGTCGCTGAACCTGCTGATCCAGCGTGCCCCCGTCATCGCGACGTCCCGTCCGGCGATCCGGGAGACCTCGCGGCACAGCTCCTGCGGGGTCGGCGGCCGTTCCCGGCCCTCGTACGCGCCCGCGCAGTCGAGCGTCCGGATGTGCGTCTCGCCCCCGGGCGTGCGCTTGGAGACGATCCAGCCGCGCGGGGTGCGCAGCCAGCCCTGCTCCAGGGCTCCGGGGTCCTCCAGTCTGGCCAGCCCCACCAGGGCGGAGACCGTGGCCGGCGAGGTGTCGGAGCCGATGCCCAGCTGCTCGCGCACGGTGCTGCGGGCCCCGTCGGCGCCGACGAGGTAGGCGACGCGGCAGGCCGCCCGGCCGCCGGGCCCCTCGACGGTGAGCCGTACTCCGTCCTCCTCCTGCGTGATCCCGGTGACGCGGTGCCCGCGCAGGATCCGTGCGCCCGCCGCCCGGGCGCGCGCCTCGAAGAGCCTTTCCAGCCGGGCCTGGGGGCACTTGAGGATGGGGTCGGGCTCCAGCGCGGGCGCGGTGATGACCAGGCCGTGGATCCCGGCGAAGTGGAAGTCGCCCGGCGCCCCGTGCCAGGCGCTGTCGGGCAGGTGCCCGCGCCGGGCGAGGCTCTGTACCGCCCGGGCGTGCAGGGTGGTCGCCTTGGGCCGCTCGGAGATCTCCGCCCGCTCTTCCAGAACCAGCGTGTCCACCCCGTACCCGGCGAGCTCCGCCGCCACCAGCATGCCGACCGGCCCTCCGCCGACCACGGCCACCTGTGCCCGCACCGTTTTCCCCTCCCCTAGACGGAGAGAAAATATACCGGCTGCCCCGTTCTTTTCAATCGTCCTGCACCGTCTAAGCTCCTCGGATGATCAGCTCATCCCTGCGCCTGGTGCCGGTGATCCCGGAGAACTTCGACGCCGTCACCGCCGTGCGCGTCCGCGCCGACCAGGAACACCTCGTCGAGCCCGTCACGACGTCCCTCGCCGAGGCCTACGTCCACGGCGCGACCGCCTGGCCGCGCGCCATAGTCGACGGCGACGAGGTCGTCGGCTTCGTCATGGCGTTCCTGGACATCGTCTGGAACCCGGCGAAGGACCCCGAGCACCGGCGCTCCGGCGTCTGGCGCCTGAACATCGCCGCCGGTCAGCAGGGCAAGGGCTACGGCCGCTTCGCCGTGGAGGCCGTCGCCGAGGAGATCCGGCGTCGTGGCGGCGAGCGGGTGTACGTCACCTGGCACGACGGCGCGGACAGCCCGGCGCCCTTCTACCTCGGCCTCGGCTTCCGCCCCACCGGCGAGCTGAGCGGCACCCAGCCCGTCGGCGTCCTCGAACTCGCCTGACCCCAGGATCACCACCACCCAACGGCGCCTCCCCCCGACGACAACCCCCCATCGCCCCCTAGCCGAGCACCACCGTGCCGGGTACGCCGCCGGGCGCCGCGCCCGCGGCCGCCCCGGCCCGGAACTGCTGCGGGCTCACCCCCCGCACCCGCTTGAAGGCCGCCGACAGCGCGAACGCGCTCCCGTACCCCACCCTCCGGGCCACCGTCGCCACCGTGGCGTCCGGCTCGCGCAGCAGGTCGGCGGCCAGGGCGATCCGCCAGCCCGTCAGATAGGCCACGGGCGGCTCCCCGACGAGCTCGGTGAAGCGCCGGGCCAGCGCGGCCCGCGACACCCCGGCCCGGCGCGCCAGTTCCGCGACGGTCCACCCGTACGCGGGCTCCCCGTGCAGCAGCCGTAGCGCGGTCCCGACGACCGGGTCGCCCTGGGCCCGGTGCCAGGCCGGCGCCCCCGAGCCGGGAGCGGCGAGCCAGGCCCGCAGCACCCGGATCAGCAGCAGGTCCAGCAGCCGGTCCAGCACGATCTCCTGCCCCGGCTCGTCCCGCGCCACCTCGGAGGCCAGCAGCGTGATCAGAGCGGCGTCGGCCGCCCCCACCGGCCGTACCAGGACCGCCGGCAGCGCCCCCAACACCCGCCGCCCGATCTCGCTCGGCGCCTGGTAGGTGCCGCTGAGCACCACCGCCGAGCCGGCGTCCTCCCCCGGCACGCCCCAGGTGCGCACCCCGAGCGACATCCGCTCGGTGACGTCCTCGCCCTCCCGCGTGCTGCACCGCTGGTCGGGGCCGATCCTGATGCCCACCGCGGTGTCCGGGGCGTCGGCGAGCGTGTACGGCGCGGGCCCCCGTACGACGGCGACGTCGCCCGGCCCGATCCGCACGGCCTCCCCGTCGTCCGGCAGCAGCCAGGCCGAACCGCGCACCAGCGTCATCACCGACAGCGGGGCCCGGTCCTCCACCCGCATGGCCCAGGGCGGGTCGAAGACGGACTTCATGAGGAAGGCCCCCCGGGCCCTGGGTCCTTCGAGCAGACCGGTCAGCGTGTCCATGCCCTCATCCTCGGACGTCCCAGACCCCGCTCGCGGCCGCTTCGCGCACGTAGTCGGCGAAGTCCCGGGGCGGACGCCCCAGCACCTCCTCCACCCCGTGCACCAGGTGCGCGTTGCGCCCGTCCGAGATGAGGGTGAACAGCTCGGCGAACTCCTCCGACAGGCCGTTCTCCCGCAGCACCGCCCGGTACTCCGCGTCCGAGACGGGCACGTACGCGATCCGGCGCCCCGTGGCCTTCGACAGCTCGGCGGCCACTTCCCCGAAGCCGATCAGCCGCGGCCCGGACAGTTCGTACGTCCGGCCGACGTGCCGGTCGTCGGTGAGCGCGGCCACCACCACGTCGGCGATGTCCCCGGCGTCCACGAAGGGTTCCACCGCCTCCCCCACCGGCAGGGCGATCTCCCCGGCGAGTACGGGCTCCAGGAAGAAGCTCTCGTCGAAGTTCTGGTTGAACCAGCTGGCGCGTACGACGGTCCAGTCGGCCCCCGAGGCCTGCAGCCGGCTCTCGGCGAGCCGGGCCGCCTCCTCCCCGCGCCCGGACAGCAGCACCAGCCGCCGCGCCCCGGCGGCCACGGCCGCCTCGGCGAAGGCGCCGATCCGGTCGGCGGCTCCGGGAAAGGCCAGGTCGGGGTGGTAGGTCACGTACGCGCGGTCCACGCCGTGCAGCGCCGGGCCCCAGGTGTCGGGCCGGTCCCAGTCGAAGGGCGGCTCACCGGCGCGCGAGCCGATCCGCACCGCCCGCCCCAGGCCCTGGAGCCGCTCGGCGACCCGCCGTCCCGTCTTGCCGTTGCCGCCGATGACCAGGGTCGTGGCGCTTCGCGTCCCGTTCGTGTTCTTCGTCATGACACCCAGTCAAGCCGGGCCGGGTGAGACACGACATGGCTCAGACGCTCGCCCGCATGCGCGAGCGTCTACTTCTGCGCGAGGGTGTGCGCGACGAGCGCGTTGGCGTGTCCGTGGCCGATCCCGTGCTCGGTCTTCAGCCAGGAGACGAGCTCCATGTGCCGGGTCAGCGGGGAGGACCGGATGAGGCCCGTCCAGTACGCCACCGGGCGGCCGTACTTCTTCTCGATCGAGGGGAAGTAGCTGGCGGGCCCCTTCACCGACTGCTCGCTCATACCGTGGTTCTCCTTGCTGTGCGGGTCCGGAAACGGGTTCGGAAACGGGGGCGCGGGGTTCAGCCCGCCGCGGGGGCGGCCACCGGCACGTACGCGTGCACCTGCGCCCCGCTGCTGCCGAGCGCGGTGGTGCCCACCGGCCGCAGGGTCTTCACCGGTGCGTCGTCGCCGAAGAGCCTCCGGCCCCCGCCCTGCACCACCGGCAGGGTCCACAGCCGCAGCTCGTCGAGCAGGTCGTGCGCCAGCAGGGCGTTGACGAGCCGTCCGCTGCCGAAGACGAGCAGGTCGCCGCCGTCCTGCTGCTTGAGGGCGGTGACCTCGGCGGCCAGGTCGCCGGTCAGGAAGGTGGCGTTCCACTCGGGGGTGCCGAGGGTGGAGGTCACGACGTACTTCGGCAGGGCGTTCATCCGCTCGGTCCCGGTGTCGGCGCCCTCGGCGCGCGCCATCCAGGCCGGCGCCATGCCCTCGTAGGTCACCCGGCCCAGCAGCAGCGCGTCGGCGGCGGCGAGTTGCTCGTCGGCGAACTTCGCGGCCTCGGAGTTCCAGAACGGCATGGACCAGCTGGGGTCCTCGAAGACGCCGTCGACCGAGACGAAGACGGAGGCGATGACCTTGCGCATGACGTTTCCCCTGACTATGTGTACGGCGTTCACATTCGGACCCTCCGCAGCCTACCCAGAAAAGTGGACGCCGTCCACATCTGCTTCCGCGGCCCGACTCCCGCTCCTCCCAGGGGTAGACCGCTGCCCTTCGGCCAACTCATCGCCGTCCTGCGGAAATCTCGGGGAGCCGCCCGCGGCCCGGCCCACACCTGCACAAATGGGATGCGGGCCGGCCGCCGTGCCCCGTAGGGTCGACTCCCGTGGAACCGCTCACCGAAAAGCACATCCGGTCGTCCTTCGTGAACTGCACCAAGGGCGAGGCGGCGCGCCTGCGCCTGCCCCTCGACTTCGCCGACCTGCCCTGGCAGGACCTGGACTTCCTGGGATGGGTGGACCCCGGGGCCCCGCTGCGGGCGCACCTGGTCGTCCCCCGCCCCGAGGGGCCCGTCGGCATCTCCCTGCGCGTGCCCGCCGCGACCCGCACCAGCGCGGTGAAGTCCAGCCTGTGCCAGATCTGCCTGACCGGGCACGCCTCCTCCGGGGTCACCCTGCTCGCCGCTCCCCTGGCGGGCGCCCGCGGCCGCGAGGGCAACACGGTCGGCACGTACATCTGCGCCGACCTCGCCTGCTCCCTCTACATCCGCGGCAAGCGGCAGCCGAAGCTGCGCGCGGGCCGCCAGGAGGAGTCCCTGACGGTGGACGACCGCCTCGCGCGGATGTGGGCCAACCTGGATTCCTTCACCGCCAGGATCACCGCGGGGGCGGCCGCCTGAGCCGGGCGCGCGGGCCCCGGCACCCCGTTCCGCCTCACGCCCGCGACCACCACGATGTGAGCGGGCGGGCCGCGGAGGAGAGTTGCAGACCAGAAATGTGATCACATGATCGTATGACGAGGACTCTTTACCTGTTCTGCTCCGCCGCCCCGCCCGTCTTCGACGTGGCCCACGTGATCGAGGACGCCCAGGCGCGCGGCTGGGACGTGTGCCTGGGCCTGACCCCGACGGCGGCTCAGTGGGTGTCGGAAAGCCTCGACGGCCTCGCCGCCCTCACCGGCAACCCGGTGCGCTGGCAGTACAAGCTCCCCGGCGAACCGGACGTGTGGCCGGCCGCCGACGCCGTCCTCTTCGCGCCGGCCACCTTCACCTCGGTCAACGCCTGGGCCCTGGGCCTCACCGACCGGTTCACCGTCGGCGTGGCCGCCGAGGCCCTCGGCAAGGGCACCCCGGTGGTCGCCATGCCGTGCACGAACGCCGCCCTCGCCGCGCACCCCCAGTTCGAGCAGTCGCTGGCGGTCCTGCGCGGCGCGGGCGCCGAACTGCTCTTCGGCGAGGGCGGTTTCCTGCCCGGCCCGGCCGGCCCGGACGCCCCGCCGCACTTCCCCTGGCAGGTCGCCCTGGACGCCGTGGACCGCGCCGGCACGGTCCCCGCGTAGGGCCCGCGGCTACTCGCCGGTGGCCCCGTCGATGGCCTCGCGCAGCAGGTCGGCGTGCCCGTTGTGCCGGGCGTACTCCTCGATCATGTGCGCCAGGACGTAGTGCAGGGAGTACGCCTGGTCGCCGAAGTGCCCTCGTACGTCGAGGGACTCGGCGGCCGCCACGATGGCCCGCGACCGCTCGCAGGTCTCCTCCCAGATCCGGAAGGACTCGGCGGGGTCCGCGTCCTCCACGTGGAACTCCGTCCGCTCCCCGGCGGCGTTCTGCGGGAAGTAGCCGCGTACGTCCTCACCGTTCAGCACGTTGCGGAACCAGCCCCGCTCCACCTCCGCCAGGTGCCTCACCAGTCCCAGCAGGCTCAGCGCGGACGGTGCGACGGCCTTGCGCCGCAGCTGCTCGTCCGTCAGGCCCGCGCACTTCATGCGCAGGGTGTCGCGCTGCCACTGCAGCACGCTGGTCAGGGTGGCCCGTTCGTCCCCGGTCAGTACGGGCGGTGTGCGCTGCTCCAGGTCCATCGTCCGATGATCACAGCACCGCGCGGCGCGCGGCCTCCCTTTCCACATGCCGGACACCCCGGAAGAAACTCCGGACGTCCTCCACGAGCAGCTCCGGCACCTCCATCGCGGGGAAGTGCCCGCCCCTGTCGTAGGAGGTCCAGCGCACGACGCGGTCGGTGCGCGCGGCGACGTGCCGCAGCGGGATGAAGTTGTCCCGGGGGAAGTCGGCGAGCGCCGTCGGGGTGTCGGACACCTCGGGCGGCTGCCCGTAGTAGTCGGCGTGCGCCCGCTCGTAGTAGATGCGGGCGGCCGAACCCGCCGTCCCGGTCAGCCAGTACAGCATCACGTTGGTCAGCATCTGGTCCCGGTCGACCGGGGTCCGCGGGTCGCTCCACTCGGCGAACTTCTCCCCGATCCAGGCGAGCAGCCCGACCGGCGAATCGTTCAGCCCGTACGCGAGGGTCTGCGGCCGGGTCGCCTGGATGTCGGCGTACCCCTGCCGCTCCCGCACCCACATCCGGTAGCGCTCCCAGGAGGCCAGCGTCCGCTCCCGCTCGGCGGGGCTCAGCGCCGCCAGCTCCTCCTCCTCGGGCTCGGCGGTGGCCCCGGCTCCGGGCAGCAGGTTCAGGTGCACCCCGATCACGTTGCCGGGCCGGATCCGCCCCAGCTCCCGGGACACCGCGGCGCCCCAGTCGCCGCCCTGGACCCCGTACGTCCCGTAGCCGAGCCGCTCCATCAGCACCCCGAAGGCCCGCGCGACCCGCTTGAACTCCCAGCCGGTGCCGGTGGTCGGCCCGGACAGCCCGAAGCCGGGGATGGCGGGCAGCACCAGGTGGAAGGCGTCGGCGGGATCCCCGCCGTGCGCCCGCGGGTCGGTCAGGGGACCCGCGACCTTCAGGAACTCCACGAACGACCCCGGCCAGCCGTGCGTCATCAGCAGCGGCGTGGCGCCCGGCTCGGGCGAGCGGATGTGCGCGAAGTGCACCCGGGCCCCGTCGATCACGGTGGTGAACTGCGGCCAGGCGTTCAGCAGCGCCTCGGCGGACCGCCAGTCGTACTCCTCGCGCCAGTACCGTACGAGTTCCCGCATCTCGCCCAGCGGCATCCCGTACGCCCACCCCACGCCGTCCAGCTCGTCGGGCCACCGCACGCGCCGCAGCCGCTCGTCGAGGTCGTCCAGCTCCTCCTGCGGCACCGCGAGCCGAAACGGCCTCATCTCAAGATCGTCCATGCCGCCACGATGTCACGCCGGGCCGGGCCGGAGCACCTGGGTGTTCTGGCAGGCGGTCAGCAGCCAGCGCCCGTCGTCCTGCCGGGAGACCACGTACAGCGGGGCGCCCTCGCTCCCCTCGCCGGCGCCCTGGTAGCACTGGCGCACCTTGACCGCCGCGACGTCGTCCCGCACGAAGAGCACGTGCGCCACCTCGTAGGTGACCGTGCCGTCCCAGTCCGCCGCCGGCAGCACCCGGCGGGTGAACTCCGCGATCTCCTCGAAGCCGATGAGGACCTTGCCGTGGGCCGTGGTCCAGATCGCGTCCGGGTGGAAGAGCCCGAGGAACTCCTCGGGGTCCTTGTTCTGCTGCGAGCGCTCGACGGTGGCGACGAGGTGGCGGATCGCTTCGAGGCCAGCCGTGTGCCGCGTGGTGTCCTTGTCCATGCGCGCCACCCTCTTCCCTCAAGCACGCTTGAGGTCAAGCCCTCCCGGCGCCGGGCTCACGCCGCGTAGAGGTCGAAGGTGGATCCCCGCTTGGGGCCCGCCACCACGTCCAGGGCCGGATCGACCGTCAGGATCGCCTGGTGCAGCCGCTGCAACTGCGGTGACGGCTCGACGCCCAGCTCCCCGATCAGCCGGCCGCGCAGCCGCCGGTAGACGTCCAGCGCCGCGCCCTGCCGCCCGGACCGGTACAGCGCCACCATCAGCTGGGAGTGCAGCCCCTCGTGCTGGGGGTGCCGGGCGGTCAGCTCGGTCAGTTCGGCGAGGAGCTCGGTGTGCCGCCCGAGCCGCAGGTCGATGTCGATCCGCCGCTCCACCGTGACCAGCCTGCTCTCCTCCAGCCGCATGACCTCGATCGCGAGGACCGGCCCGACCCGTACGTCGACCAGCGCGGGCCCCTGCCACTGCGCGAGCCCCGCCCGCAGCAGGGCCGCGGCGCCCTCGTCGTCGCCGCCCTCGAAGGCGGCGAGACCCCGCGCGACGAGGTCTTCGTACGCGTGGACGTCGACGGACTCCCGCGGCACCTGCAACAGGTACCCGCCGTGCCGCGTCGTGAGGACCTCCTTCGCGGCCCCCGGCCGGCCCGGCCCCATGGCCGTGCCCAGCCTGCGGCGCAGCTGGAGGATGTACGTCTGCAGGGTGGTCAGCGCACTGTTGGGCAGCTCATGGCCCCAGATCTCCTCCATGAGGGTGGGCACCGGCAGCACGCGCCCGGGGTGCAGGGCGAGCAGGGCCAGGATCTGCCGCGGCTTGCCCGCCGTCGGCACGATCGACTCCCCGTCGACCTCGGCACTGAGCGGTCCCAGAATCTGAATCCTCACGGTCTCCCCCTCGGCAGTTCGTCGATTCACCTCGATCGGAGCCGAGCCCCCCAGCGGCCCGGCTCCGCCTTCCCGCCCCGCTCCCCCGGGCGCCGCACACCCCGTGCGGCCCGGCCGGAAACGGCGTTCCGCACACCGGAGCCCCGGGCGTCCGCGGGCCGGTCATGAGGCAGGGCCTAGACCGGGCTCCCGAGGAACTCGTAGCTCCGCTCCCCGCCCGGCGCGCCGACGGCGGCGTCAGCGGCCTGCGTCCGGTACTCCCGTACCCGCTCCGGGCCCACCAGGCTCGGCAGCAGCAGCCCCCACAGGGCGGCCACCTTCCGCTGGAGCTCCTCGTACGACAGCCCGGTCCCGGCCAGCACCTCGATACCGCAGACGGCGGCCGCCACCAGCGCCTCGGCGCTCTCCCACCGGTCGGCGGCCGAACCGCCGCCGCCGTCGGGCACGCCCGGGAACGGCCCCTCCAGCGGCAGTTCACCCACGTCCCGCGCCATCCGCAGCAGCTCGCACACCGCCTCCAGCCACGCCCCGTGGAAGTCGACCGCGGCCGGCTGGTGGCCGGCGCACTCCTTGGTGATCCGGAAGCTCGCCGGGATCGCCGGATCCTCGTGCAGCGTCCGCGCCAGCCAGTGGGTCGTGTCGATCAGCGCCTGCAAGGGCGAGGCTCCGCCCTCGCGCAGTCCCCGGACCGCCTCGTGCAGCAGGCCGCAACCGCGCTGCTGCACCGCGTCCGCGAGCTCGTCCTTCGAGGCGAAGTGAAAGTACAACGCCCCCTTCGTCACCCCCGCCGCACCGGCGATCTCACCGAGTGTGGCGTTGGCGTATCCGTTGCGGTGGAACAACTCGGCCCCGGCGAAGACCAACCGCCTGCGGGTCCGCTCCGACCTCTCCTGCACCGCTCCGTCTCCCTTTCGCCCCCGCTGCGTCCCTGCACCTACCGCTGACCGCCGCACCCTGCGGCGGCCCGCGCGCGGGTCAGGCCCGTACGAGCCGGTCGGCCCGCGGGCCCGCCCCGGCGACCGTGGCCACCGCCGCCGCCTTGCCCACACCCTCCGGACCGGCCATCAGGATCGAGCGCTGCAGCCTGCGCAGCGCGGTGGACGGCTCGAGGCCCAGGTCCCGTACGAGCGTGGCGCGCAGCCGCTGGTACACGTCCAGCGCCTCGCCGCGCCGGCCGGAGCGGTGCAGGGCGAGCATGAACTGCCCGTGCAGGTTCTCGTGCGTGCGGTACCGGCTCACCAGCACCGTCAGCTCCGCCAGCAGCTCGCGGTGGCGGCCCAGCTTCAGATCGGCCTCGATGCGCTGGTCGAGCGCGCACAGCCGGGTCTCCTCCAGGCGCCGCGTCTCCATGTCCAGCTGCACACCGCCCTGCACGTCGGCGAAGGCCGGCCCCGACCACAGGGCGAGCGCCTCGCGCAGCCGCTGGGCGGCGACGGGGTAGTCGCCGGCGTCGATCGCCCGGTAACCCATCCCGGCCAGCCGGTCGAACTCCCGTACGTCGCTGGTGCCGCCGTCGCTGTTCAGCAGGTAGCCGCCGGGCAGCGTCACGAGCACGTCCTTCGCCGTCCGCTCCTCGTCCTCGTTCCCCTCCAGGGCGGTCGCGATGAGCGCGCGCAGCTGGAGGACGTAGGTCTGGAGGGTGGTACGGGCGCTGCGCGGGGGCACGGCCCCCCACAGCTCCTCGATCAGCGCCGACACCGGCACGACCTGATCGGCGTGGAGGGCCAGGAGCGCCAGGACCTGCCGGGGCTTGGGGGCGGTGGGAGTGATGGAGATCCCGTTCTCCCGCACGGCGAGTGCGCCCAGTACATCGATGTCCACGTCGTACTCCCCTGTCCTTTGGATGAGTCGCAAGAGTCAGTAGAAAACAGGCCGGACGGTTTGTCAATGCCCAACCAGTCAGACAGTTTTCGGCCTGGCGATATCGCGGCGCCACCCAGAAATCTCCTCTGACCTGGGCTTTTGCGAGCAACTCACACACCCATGACAGCCCGGAGCTCTTCAGCCGCCTTGCTACAGAGGTCATATAACACCCAACAAGGCCTGAAAATCAAACCATTCAGTCTGTTTCTTGCCGGAAGAGTTCGGCTCCAGCCGCCACCTCGTCGGGGACGAGCCCCGGCAGGACCACCGTCCAGATGCGGGCCATCGCCTGACGGGGAGTCCACTCCGGTTCCACGATGCGCAACGCCCGCAGCCCGGCGGTGACGGCGACCGCCACCCGCGTCGCGTCCTGGGGCGAGACCCCGTCGGCGAGGAGCCCGGTCCGCTGCGCGGTGACCATCAGCTCCTCCACCCACAGACGGCACCGTCCGCGCAGGTCCACCCGGCTCTGGTGGGCGGCGTCCGCACCCAGTGCGAACCCGGCGCGGACGACGACGTCCCGGGCCAGCAGTTCCAGCAGCGCGTATGTCGCGTCGACGAGCACCTCCAGGGGGTCGCCGGCCCGCCCCGGTGCGCCTTCCGTCCGGGCGATCCGCAGCAGCGTGCGCGCCGCCCGGGCCTCCACCGCCCGGGCGAGGGCGGGCTTGCCGTCGAAGTGGAACTGGACCGCGCCGGAGGTCACTCCGGCCCGTTCGCTGATCGCGGCGATCGACGCGGCGGTGAAACCCTGCTCGGCGAACACCTCCGCGGCAGCGAGCACCAGCGACTCCCGCGTGCGTGCCGCACGCTCCTGCTTGACCATGAGGGGCTCCACACCGCAATCACCGCGTCCGCGGTTCGCCCCACACCGAGGGGGTACGAGATCCTGGGCCACAGTCGACGCCCGCACCGGAGCGCCACCGGACTCCCGACGGAGCCCCCCTCATGACGTTGTCTCGCGATACAGCCGAAGCACAGACCGGGATGAAGGGGATCACGTTTCGTGCCTGGCGCGGAAAGCACTACGTGACCCTGGCCGAGCTCCTGGTCCGCCTGGGCAGCTTCGGCCTGCACCTGAACTGGCACGTCGCATTCGATGAGATCGTCGATCCTCGCTGCGTCGAGATGGAGAAGCGGTCTGCGGACGGCGGCATGGACACACTGACGCTGTTGTCGCTGACGACCCCCTTCCTCCAACTGATCGACGCCGAGGCAAGGGGCTCCGCCGAGGGCGGCGTGAGGGTCGTCCTGACCGAAGTGGACAGCTCCTTGTGGGACGTCAGGGCAGCGGACGAGCGCGTCCTCACCGAACTCCGCCACCACTTCCCGGACGCCACGGACCTCTGACCGGCACGGATCGCATGACCGCCCCGAGCATTAACGCCGTTAACGCCACCCCTCACGGTCCCCGGGCTGCTCGTCTGTCGAGACCGCCGATGGCTCGCTCTACCCGCAGCTACTGATGCGCACGGACGTGATCGAATCGACCGAGACATCCCAGTCGATCTCACCTACCGCTTCGGCTGCGACCTGGACCTGCTGAAGCAGACGCTCCCACGCCCGATCGGCCGACCACCGGTGGCGTTCATAGACGGGTCACGCCGGCGGTCCCGCCACCTGCCGACGCCTGTTGCTGACCGGAAGGAACGGCCGCAGCCGTTCCCATTCGGCATCACTGAGCTCACCCCACACCCCGGCGAGCATTAACGGCGTTAACGCCACCCCGCATGCGCCACCTGCCAGTGACACGCCGCTCTCCTTCCCCGCTCTGAATAAACGCGACCCAACCCCTCAAGCCCCCCCCGAGCATTAACGCCGTTAACACCACTCTGCACGAACCCACCTGCCAGACGGGCTGCCCCACCCTGCCGCCCTGAGCCCGCGCCCCACACCAACCCCGCAGGCGGACCCCACCGGCCTCACGCCTTCCGCCCGACCCGCAGCCGGCCGCCGTCCACCCCGCCACCCTTAACGCCGTTAACACCCCGCCCCCAGCACTCCCGTCGCCACAGCCAGCTCCCTCCACCGTGCAGCACCCCCACATCGGTCCGAAGCCCGCTCCTCACGACGAACAGCGGCAGCATCACCGGCACCGCAAACTCCCGCAGCCATCGCACCACCTGCCGGCCGCCTTCACCCCTCGGGTACCACCCACCCCAAAACCGCCCAACAGACCCCAGACTCCCGCCCCATCAACCGGAAAAAGTACTTGTCGACTGGTTTTCTTTGACTCAATCCCACTAGATTGCCCCCGTATCACCAGACGCAAGCGCAGCAGGAGACACACACGTGGCGAGGGTCAGGCAGGAACGAGCCGAGCTCACCCGGCAGGCGATCCTCGACGGCGCGGCCGTCGCCTTCGACCGCTCCGGCTTCGACGGCACCAGCCTCAGCGACGTCGTCAAACACGCCGGAGTCACCAAGGGCGCCCTCTACTTCCACTTCCCGTCCAAGGAAGCCCTCGCCCGCACCCTGGTGGACGAGCAGTTCCAGGTGTCCAAGGACGTCCCCGCCCTGGAAGACCCCGGCCTCCAGACGGTCATCGACCTCACCCACCAGATGGCGTTCGGGCTGCGCACCAACGTCCGCATCCGCGCCGGCATCCGCCTGGTCATCGAGTTCGGCTCCTTCACGAGCCCGGACCCGTCCCCGTACAACGCCTGGATCGAGACCTGCCGCAGCTGTCTGACACCGGCCCAGGCACGCGGCGACATCCTTCCCTCGCTCGACGTGTCCGACCTCTCGACGTTCCTCGTCGGCTCGTTCACCGGCATCCAGGTCACCTCGCACGTCCGTGCCGACCGCGAGGACCTGCACGCCCGGGTCGTCGACCTGTGGAACTACCTCCTCCCGGGAATCGTGCCCGCCCCGCGCATCCCCCTCTTCGACCCCGCGGGCTCGCCGGCCTGCCGCGCCGAACTCGCCCTCAACGCCCCCGGGACACCCGCCCCGCTGCCCACTCCCCCACCCACCCCGGTCGGTTGACGTCACACACAGGGCGGCCCCCCACCCACGACGGGGAGGCCGCCCTGTGGCGTACCCGGGCGCCCCACCACACCCCCGTGCGACCCCACCACCCATTTCGTTAGCAAAACCCAAGCGTGGCGCTCACGCGCACCCAAGAACGTTAGTAAAGTCCCTCTCATGACTTCGCCCTCGTCCCAGAACGACCGAGAGAAGGTCGTCTCCAAACTCCCCCCGCGGCTCCGCCAGGAGTTGAAGATCCGCACCGCCCAGCTGCGGGTCGACATCCAGGACGCCGTCCACCAGGGCATCGCCCACTGGAGCGCCCTCGCCTCCGCCCCCTCCCCCGTCGACACCTCCGGCGCCGAGTCGTTCTCGACGTGGCTGCCGGCCGGCCAGTGGGAGTCCTTCCGCACCGCTTCCAAGGACCGCGGCGTCTCCCTCATCCAGGGCCTCGCCCAAGCCGTCCACCTCTGGCTGGAGATGAACCCGGCCCCCACCGTCCAGCGGCCCTCCGTCGTACGCCGCATCGTCGTCTGCAACCAGAAGGGCGGCGTCGGCAAGACCGCCATCACCGCCGGCACCGCGGAGGCCCTCGCCGAGGACCCCGCGAGCCTGCACCCGGTCCGCATCGCCCGCCAACTGGCCCGCCTCGCCACCCCCGTAGCCGGAGACCCGACGCCCACCACGCCCCTCGACCTGGAAGACCTCCCGGGTCTCGGCATGCGCGTGCTGCTCGTCGACTTCGACCCCCAGGGCCACCTCACCAAGCAGCTCGGCCAGCAGCCGCTCCCCATCGGCGGCGACAGCCTGACCTGTCACATGGCCGGCGAGGCCAAGGGGCCCCTCCAGGATCTGATCGTGCCCATCGAGCACGACCGGTTCGGGGACCGCCTCCACATCCTGCCCGCCTGCACGGACGCCTTCCTCCTGGACGTCCGCCTCTCCACCGTCCGCGCCCGCGAGGCCGCCCTCGAACGCGCCCTCGCCCCCGTCGAGTCCGACTACGACGTCATCCTCATCGACTGCCCGCCCAGCCTCGGCCTGAGCATGGACGCGGCGATCTACTACGGCCGCCGCCGTGACGCCGAACAGCCGGGCGCCTCCGGCGCGCTGATCGTCGTACAGGCGGAGGACTCCTCCGCGGACGCGTATGACCTCCTCACCTCGCAGATCAACGACCTCCGCGACGACCTCAGCCTGGACATCGACTACCTCGGCCTCGTCGTGAACCTCTACGACGGCCGCCGCGGCTACATTGCGACCAGCTCCCTCCAAGCTTGGATGGACATAAAGGATCCCCGGGTCGTGGCGATCGTCCCCGACCTCAAGGAACAGCGCGAGTCCGTCCGCCTCAAGCAGCCCCTCTTCGTCTATGCCCCCAACGGCGACCAGGCCGTCGCCCTGCGCGCCCTCGCCCGGGAGATCTCATGAGCAGCAAGGCCGACAAACTCGGAGTCTCGGCTTCCTTCGCACGGGCCCAGCCCGTCGGCGTCAGTTCCCGCCGCGCGGCCATCGCCGAGGCCACGGGCGCCCCGACCTCCGGGGTCGTCCCGCCCTCCGAGGTCCCCATCGACGCCCTCGCCCACAACCCGTTCAACCTTCGCGAAGACCTCACGGATCTCGACGAGCTCGCCCAGTCCCTCACCGTACGGGGCCAGCTGCAGCCCCTCGCGGTCGCGACCCGGCTCGCCTTCATGGAAGCCCACCCGGGCCAGACCGACGGCCTGGGCCGCGCCCCGTACGTGGTCATCGACGGCAACCGCCGCCTCGCGGCCGCCCAGCTCGCCGGGCTCAAGACGATGCACATCCACGTCAACGACGCCTTGTCCGCGTCGGCGGCCGACATCCTCGAATCGGCGCTCATCGCCAACGTCCACCGGGTCGACGTGGCCCCCATGGACCAGGCCCGCGCCCTCCAGGAGCTGGTCGAGGTCCACGGATCCCAGGCGCAGGTGGCCAAGCGGATCGGGAAGACGGCGGCCTGGGTCTCCCAGCGCCTGACCCTGCTGAACCTGACGCCCACCCTCCAGGAGAAGGTGGAGACGGGCGAGCTGAAGGTCGAACCCGCCCGCCGGATCGGCCGGCTCCCCCAGGAGGAGCAGGCCGCGGCCGCCGACGAGACCATTAACGCCGTTAACCCCCCGCGCCAGCGCACCCGACCGGCGCCCCCGACCGTTAACGCCGTTAACGCCCCGACACCCACCCCCACCCCGGCCCCCGCCCCCCGCATCACGATCTCCGCCCACTCCCCGGAGACCATCGCGGACGCCCTCACCGCCCACCTCACCCCGGACGACCTCAAGGCCGTCACGGAACTCCTGATGCAGCGCATCTGAGCTGTCGCACCCACGGCGGGGGCGCTGGCGGCATTAACGCCGTTAACGCCCCCACGTGCGTTCCGTGTGTGTTCAAGCGTGCGATTCACATAAGGTGCTGCTGGAGGTACCGATGAGCGAGATGAACGAACAGACCACCCTCTTCGCAGCGGTCGACGCCCTGCTCGAAGAAGCGGCCGCCCAGGACGGGCTCCCCCGCCCCGACGAGCGCAAGCGCCTGCGCGAGGCCGCCGGCCTGAGCCAGGACCAGATCGCCAAGGCCCTCTCGGTCCGCCGCGAAACCGTTACCTCCTGGGAAACCGGCCGCACCGCTCCCCGTCCCCCCAAGCGCGCCGCGTACGCCCGCCTCCTCGAAGGCCTCGCCGCCCTCCACCCCCCGGCCACGGTTAACGCCGTTAACGCCGCTCCCGCGCCAGCGACCCCCACCACCCCCACGACCGTTAACGCCGTTAACGCCACACCCCCGTCGCCCCCGCGAGCGACCCCCACTACCACCACGACCGTTAACGCCGTTAACGCCACACCCCCGCCGCCTCCCCCAGCCGCACCCACCATCCCCCACAGCGTTAACGCCGTTAACGCCCCGGCACCCACCCCCCAGCCCCACTCCCCCGAAATCGTCAACGCCGTTAACGCCGTTAACGGTCAGCCGCCCACGCCCACCCCACCCACCTCCACCCAGAAGCCCCCCACCCGCCCCCGCCGGCCGCAGCGCCCCGCCCCCGCCGCCCTGGAAGGCAACGGCCCCCTGGCCGTCCTCGACGGCACCGGCCGCGCCCACGCCGCAGGCGGCCTCCTCCTCCCCCACCCCACCGCCGACCTCCCCTCCCTCATCGCCTGGGCCCTCGGCCCCGACGCCGACCTCCGCGCCCCCCGCCTCCACCACAACGGCCGGGACGGCGACCCCCTCCTCGTCCTCACCGCCCCGGCCGCCGAGCGCCTCGGCCTCCCCCTCACCCTGGAAGACCGCCGCGCCCTGCGCCTCCCGGACAACCACCCCGTCATCAAGCAGCTCACCAAGGCCAAGTGGCAGCTCACCCGCCGCGGCTTCGGCCCCTGGGCCCGCATCTACCGCCCGGCCTCCCCCACCACCGGCCGCCAGTGCGTCCAGCTCGCCGTCCTCCCCTGGGGCGCCCTCGACCCCCGCGCCTGGGGCGAGGACACCGCCGACCTCCCCGCCCCCGAGCTCGCCGAACTGCTCACCACCTACGCCGCCCGCGTCCTCACCCCCCGCGGCTCCACCGCCGTCACCGGGCTGGAACTCATGACGGCCCTGCGCCCGCCCACCCGCGCCGCCCGCAACCCGGAGACGAACACCTGGGAGTCGGCCCCCGTGCCCGGCTCCCTCACCCGCCCCGTCGACCCCGCCCCACCGGAGGCGCCCGACGAGCACCCGGTGGTCGCCGCCCTCTACCCCCGCGCCCACCAGCGGACCCCGGACGAGGTCCTCGACGAGGAGGCGTACGACTGGATCCGCGACCCGGAGCTCCTCACCGACGCCGAGTGCGCCCGCACCCACGCCGTCGGCATCGACGTGAACATGGCCTTCGCCGCCGCCGCGAACCGCCTCACCGTCGGCCTCGGCCCGGCCGTGCACACCACCGCCCCCCGCTTCGATCCGAAGCTCCCCGGGTGCTGGCTCGCGGACCTCTCCTCCCTCTCCCTCGACCCCCGCCTCCCCAGCCCCTTCACCCCACACGGCGGCCCCCCCACCGGCCCCGCCTGGTACGCGACCCCGACGCTCGCCTACGCCCAGGAGCTCGGCCACGACGTCCGGCCGACCGAGGGCTGGCTCCGCCCGGAGAACGGCCCCTACCTCGACGCCTGGTACGCCCGCCTCCGCGACGCCTACCTGGCCACGATGGCGGACCTCGGCGTCACCCCGTCCCTCACGGAATCCGAGTTCCTGACCGCCATGTCGACGTACAAGGCGAACGCCCCGCACACCACGACGGCGGTCCTCTCCGCCATCAAGTCCACGGTCAAGGGCGGCATCGGCAAGCTCCGCGAACGCCCCCAGGGCGCCGCCTACCGCCCCGGTGAAGCGTGGCCCGCCCTGGAGCGCCCCACCTGGCGCCCCGACATCCGCGCCGCCGTCATCTCCACGGCCCGCGTCAACATGCACCGCAAGATGCAGAAGCTCGCCACGCAAGCCGGCCTGTACCCCATCGCGGTCCTCTCCGACTGCGCGGTCTACCTCTCCGACGGCCCCAGCCCCCTGGACTTCCTCCCCCGCACTCCCGAGGGCAAGCCCCTCCCCGGCGGCTTCCGCCTCGGCGTCAGCCCCGGCATGGTCAAGCACGAGGGCACCCAGCCCCTCCTGTGGGCCGTCCAGCTCCTGGACCAGCACCTGAACCCGGCCCGCCACATCAAGGGCCACGACGCGGCAGCAGACGGCGAGTAACCGATGTCCGACATCTCAGACAGCCTCACCAAAGCGGACGAACTCCACTTCACCCGACCCATCCCCAAATCCGCCGGCGCGCAGATGCGCTTCCTCGTCAAACAGCTCAAGTCGACGAAGGCCGTGGCCGCCACCCTGGGCATCTCCCAACGCACGGTCGAGCGCTACGTGAAGAACGAGATCAAGCAGCCCAAGCCCGCCCTGGCCGCCCGCCTGGAAGCCGAAGTGCGGCGCCGCTGGCAGCCGCTGGTCCGCAAGCGCGCCCGCGAACAGGCCGCCCGCACCACGGGACTGGTCATCGAGACCCGCGCCCGCTTCGGCTTCACCGCGGCCCCCGGCACCACCGACGACGGCCGGATGCGCCGCATCACGCAGCACCTGCCCCCCGAGTACGCACAGCGCCTCTTCGCGGCCCAGGAAACCGGAGCCACCGAAGCCCAGCTCCGCCACATCACGGCCGAAGCCCTCCAGGAGATCTACTTCAAGGACAACGGCGCCCGCGCCACGAGCCTCCTGGTCGAGTTCACCGACATCGACTACGTCGACTTCGCCTTCTGACCCGCGCCGTACGCGCCGTCACCGAAGAGCCGACCAACACAAAGCCACAGGAGCCCCCTCAGGGCCCTGAAACCCTTTGAGGGCCCCGGGAATATCCCCGGGGCCCTCAAAGGCTGTTGAAAGGCCCTCAGAAGCCCTTACGGGCCCCTCCTCAAGCCGCTCAGCCCACAGCGTGCAGCGTCCGACGCCGCTTCGACTCCGCAGCCTTCTTCGCCGCGGCCTGCGCCGCCCGCTTCTTCCGCTGCTCCGCGAGCTGGTCCTGATACTCCGCCACCGCCTGGTGGTAACTGGCCACGTACCCACGCGCGTCCAGCCGCTCGTCGGCAGCCATCTCGTTCACCGCCGCGACGGCGTCCTCGAAAGAGTTGTACCCGGCCAGCATCGGGTTGATCTGGTACACCCCGTTCCTGACCTTCCGCACGAGCTTCGCCAGCTCCAGGCTGCGCAGAGCGGCGTTGACGCTCGGCCTGCTCAGCTCCAGCAGCCCGCCGATGGTGGCCTGGTCGATCAGGATCCGCCCGCCCGGCTCGCTCAGCGAACGCAGCTTCAGCAGCACACGGTACGCGGCGGGCGGAAGGTCCAGGTCGGAGAGAAGCCCGTCGGCGTTGACCGCAGCGAATCGCAAGGTGCTCACTGAGCTGTCCCTTCTTCCTTGCGCTGCGCCCGGCTCAGCCGGCGCGCAGCGCGCTCTTTGGACCGTTCGGCCCGCAGTTCCTCGATTGCCTGCCGCATGTGGTCCAGCGACGGGAACCGCACCAGATCGGGCAGGCTCGTGTCGCTGCGAATCTGCGAGATGGTGCTGTGCTGCTCCACCTTCACGAACTCACCCGCCGTCTCCGTACCCGGAATGAACTCGGCCACCCGGTAACTGTAGGGCGGGTTGAACTGGTACACACCCCGCCGCACCTTGAAGACGATCCCATGAGACATGACGGTGTGCAGTGCCTCCGACGTCTTTGTCCGACTGACGTCAAGGATCGTAGCCATCTCCTCCTGCGTAAGTGGAATCCGCCCACCCGCCCGCTGGCACGCGATCAGCAGCAGGATGAGCCTCAGGGGCAAGGCTTCCCTGAAGTACTGGGCAATCACCAGGAAGAACTCGAGGCTGTCCATCGAGAACGCGTTTGGCTGACTTTGCGTCCCGTAGAACTCCAGCGGCTTGCGCTCACCGTCCAGCGTGAGCTTCCGGCTGGGGTACCGCTTCGCCAGGCTGTCCAGATCCTTGACCGGAGCCAGCGGCTGACTCCACGCCGAGATCGCGTCATCAACGGGGAGATCAGGACGCGGCGCGCGCGACGGACTCGGCCGACGGCGCTGTGGCTCTGATGACACGAGGATGCTCTCCACTTCGTTGATCTGCAGAGAGAGTATGTCAACAAGGGTGACACTAATGTCACGCTCGTTGACGTTCGGCGTGTCTTGTGTCCCCCCAGGAGGGACACATCTCAGCCACGGCCCCTCTTCGGCCGCTCCCGGACACCCGAGCCCAACCCCTCCCACCCCCCGCTCAGTTCACCGACGTATCTCCACAAGAACGTCAGTCCCCCCGACGTTTTGGGCGAAAAAGCGTCAGTCTCGCTGACGTTTTGCAGGAGTTCTGTCCCCCTAGCAGCGACACATCCCCCGAGTTATGTCCCTTCTGAGGGGACATAACTTTCCCCCCGCACCCCCTCTGACCTGCGGCAACGCATATCCGTACCTTCTATAGGCCGTCTCCTGCCGCGCTGCGCGCACTCAACGCCGTCCAGAACCCCCGCGCCGACGCCACTTCCTGACGTCACAGCACCCCAGCCCACCTACCGACGCCCACCGGACACCGTGTCCGTAACCGCGCAGAATCTGACTGATTCCTATCTCTATCCCCACATCACTTTGAATCACGCCCTCATCGACCATTAACGCCGTTAACACCCTGCCCCCATTCCCAGTCAATCCTCGAGCCGACTTCGAACAAGCCTCCGGACAGGACCAACCGAAGTCGCCTTCAAATCGGCGAACGGCACTGAGGAACAACTGGTGCAGCAGGTTCAGGCCGCAGCCGATGCGGCGAGCAAGATGACCTGGGCAGTCTCAGTGGACTTGACCATCGTGCGCGCACCAGCACGCGGCGGACCCCCGGATGGACCCCGCTCCAGCACCGGGCACATCAATGGGGGACAGCACACCAGAACACCAGCACAGGACACCTAGGCAAAATCTGGTCGGCCGCCTCGATGTCGTGAGCGAGGCAAGAGAGCCTCGGCCACTCGCGCGGCCGCTTCACCGCCAAGCTTCATCCCCCGCTGCCGCCGTAGTCATTTGGCTTGGCACATGGGCAAGTGGCGGCTCCAAAGTTCTGCTGTCGATCACCTGCGCTCTCACGACAGCGGTAGCCCCGCACTATGCGGGGCGATGAGGAGGGTCGATCTCAGCCAGGAGTTCGTGCAGCTGACGAGACCCCCGGGCAACCCGGTCGTCAGCGTCCTGCCACAGTTCCTCGCACAACCGGATCGCCTGGTCCCGGTCGGGGGAAAAGATTCTGAACACATCGACGACTGCGGTACGGATCCAGTCCCCCTGATTCGGATCAGCAACTGCCAGCGCGGACGAGACTGTCATCAGTCCCGCCCTGTCCTTTCGCCGAAGCAGCGCTTCCGCGGTCACCCGGGTGAC
Organism: Streptomyces sp. NPDC048352; assembly: GCF_040651895.1. NCBI lineage: Bacteria > Bacillati > Actinomycetota > Actinomycetes > Kitasatosporales > Streptomycetaceae > Streptomyces > Streptomyces sp. NPDC048352. The sequence continues at coordinate 819 of NZ_JBEZKZ010000017.1, read as the reverse complement.
AAAGGTGTCACCGGCGTCGAGCACAAACTCCACCAGTGACCCATGGGCCTCCTGCATCTCGGCAAACCCCGCCAGGCCATGGCCGGCATCTGCGCGATCACGGTAGTCGCGACTTCGCCCGAGTTCCCCGAGCGCCACGACAGCGGCACGCCGCAACTCCCTATCCACCTACGTGCCCCCCTACCACTTCCGGGCAAAGTAACACCGAGGCGCCTTATCAGTGATCGCCAGGACGACTCCTAGCCCCCAGCGCGAGCCGCCCCCCGAAACAAAGCGAAGCAACTGTCCGGAGCGAAGCGGAGGACCACCGGCCGAAGGTCGGCTCTGGGCCGCAAAGCGGGCCCCCTCCCCGAGCGAAGCGAGGGTGTTCCGCCCGACCGGAGCGAGGGCGTTTTGGCCGGAGCGGAGCGGAGGCCATCCGGCCGAAGGCCGGCTCTGGCTCGCGGAGTGAGCCTCTGCCGAGCGCAGCAAGGCGGTTCAGTCGAAGCGAAGCGGAGACTCAACCGAGTCGAAAGCCCCCAGCCCGCGAAGCGGGCCATTCCCCGAGCGAAGCGAGGGCGTTTCGGCCGAAGCGAAGCGAAGGCCATCCGGCCGAAGGCCGGCTTTGGCCCGCGGAGCGGGCCTCCGCCGAGCGCAGCGAGGCCATCCCCGAGCGAAGCGAGGGGCAGTGGGCCGGAGCGAAGCGAAGGCCTCCCGGCCGAAGGCCGGCTTTGGCCCGCGGAGCGGGCCTCCGCCGAGCGCAGCGAGGCCCTCCCCGAGCGAAGCGAGGGCAGTGGGCCGGAGCGAAGCGGAGGCCCCCGGCCGAAGGCCGGCTCTGGC